>DATBVZ010000605.1:0-8436 GCA_036515095.1 Cyclobacteriaceae bacterium
GTAGGGTTGGTGGTGGCCACACAGATCGCCAGGTATGTGTCACCCGAAAATCCTTTGCCCGGATGGAACTCGCCGGAGCAGGCCTGGGCCCAGACGCAGGGCCAGCTTGCTTGGTACAAAGCCATGGAATCGGACGGGCACCTGACCTCGGTTCGTGACCTGAAAACCCTCAACACCCATCTGGAGCAATGGAACAGGGGACAACGATCATCCATCGGCTATATCCTTAGCCTCGAGGGCGCGGATTCCATAGTGACCCTGGATTACCTGGAGACAGCGTTCAACCGGGGATTGCGTGCGCTCGGCCCTGCGCATTACGGGCCGGGGCGATACGCCCAGGGAACGGATGCAACCGGCGGGCTTGGCGAGAAAGGCAAAGACCTTTTACGAGAAATGGGGCGTCTGAACATTATCCTGGATGCTACCCACCTTTGCGATGACAGCTTCTGGGACGCGCTTGACAATTTTCAGGGACCTGTCTGGGCGAGCCACAACAACTGCCGCGCGCTGGTGAATCACAACCGGCAGTTTAGCGACGACCAGATACGGGAACTGGTCCGCAGGGAAGCGGTCATCGGAGGTGCGTTGGATGCGTGGATGCTGGTGCCGGACTGGGTGCGGGGCGTATCCACGCCGGTCAGCACAAATTGTACACTCAGTGTGCTGATCGACCACATGGATCATATTTGCCAGATTGCCGGTAACGCACGGCATATCGGTATCGGGTCAGACCTGGACGGTGCGTTCGGCAGGGAACAAAGTCCCGCAGACCTGGATACCATAGCCGATCTTCAGAAGATCCCGGCCCTTCTCAAAGACCGCGGTTACACGGGCCAGGACATCGAAAACGTAATGCACGGCAACTGGCTTCGCTTCCTTCGCAGGGTATGGAGCTGATGTGCCTGCCTCGCGCGGGCGTTCAGCATGGCAGGTTGAGGTGTTGCCATTACCTCGAAGGTCCTTCGATATTTATCTTTTCAACGTTTTCATAACCGAAGAGTTCATCCAGGGTCACCTCTTTCAGTTCGCCGTATTTTTTCAGGTCTTCAAAATTAAGCTTATCGCGACTGCCCAGTACCATGTAGTTGTAATCCTTATCTTTTATGTACTTTTCCTGGAATGCCTTTATATTCGCCAGCGTCATGCCGGGGACTTCCTTGTAAATATCCGAGCGAAGATCATGATCAAGGCCACGTTTCCTTGCGTTCAGGTAATTGAAAAGAATGCTGGCACGGGTTATGCGTTCGCTTTCGATCTGATTCATGACCGACTTCCGGGCGGTTTCGAGCATGGTCTCAGACTCGGGCATTTCGTTAATGATCTTCAACAAAGCGCTCATCGATTCCGCCTGCTTGTCGGCCTGGGTCCCCACATATGCAAAATACCGGTCGTTATCGCCGTCCTTTTGGGGCTGGGCATAGTTTGCCCACACCGCATAGGCAAGTCCCTGCGCCTCCCGTATTTCCTGGAATACGATCGATGACATATTGCCACCGAAGTACTCGTTGTACATTCTGGATTGCGCGGCGAGTGAAGGGTCAAACTCCGGACCTTTTGCATGCATGGCGATTTCCGCCTGTACCATGTCGTAGTCAGTCCAGTACACCACGGGCTTGTCAACATCCGGCATTTTGAATTCCACGGGCTCCGGCGCCGGCAGCAATTTTTGAGGAAGCCTGTGATAGGCGTTAAGGTCGGCAAGGATTTGTTCTTCAGGTGCAGGTCCGTAGTACAGGACCTTGTGCATGGTTGATGTAATGCTCCGGATTACCGGCAACAGGTCTTCCGGTGTCAGCGCATTCAGCTCCTTATTGCTCAGTACGTTGGTGAACGGGGAACTGGAGCCGTATATGCCATAGTTCAGCAAACCCTCATAGAAGACGACGTTCTTATTCTTCTTATTGTCTTCACGCTCTTTCAGTATTCCGTCTATCATATTCGCCAGCGCTTCAGGGTCGCCCTTCGGATTATTCAGCAATTGTTCGAACAGCGTCATTGCCCGCGTCATGTTTTCCGACAACCCATTCAACATTACGTAAGTCTGATCGGGCGATGCGAATACATTAAAGCTGCACCCGAGCTTGTATAATTCCTTACTGAAATCTTCGGCAGAAAGGCTATCGGTGCCCAAATACTCCAGGTATTTTACGGCCACCTGTTTCATGGGGTCATTATTGGTGCCAACCTCAGTAAGGTAATAGAGGTTGAACAGTTCGTTCTCGACGTTCTGCTTGTACAAAACTTCTACACCTTTATCCATAGTTAGCCGGCTCAGATCTCTATCGTAATCAACGAACACCGGACTGATCGGTTCCACTTTGTTACCAAGCAACTTTTCGTGAAACAGGGATTTTTGTTCCCGGTTGAGTGTAACTTTCGTGATCTCCGGTTTTTCCACCTTTTGTGTGTTGGGATCTTTTCCGGTTCGCTTGTATACTACAACGTAGTTATCGTTGTAGTGATCGTTTGCAAACCGGATGATCGTTTCGCGTGTTACTTTCTTTATATCGTCAATTTCTGTTACCATTTCAGCCCAGGGTACCTGATTTGTAAAAGCCAGGACCATTTCATTCGCCCTGGAATAGTTGTTCTGGCTTTGCTGGATCGCATGCTTCCTGAAGTCATTTATTACGGCTTCCACCAGCCAATCCTCAAACTCCCCCTTCTTAACTTTATCGATCTGTTCCAGGAGCAGGTCCTTTACTTCCTCCAGTGACTGCCCTTCGCGCGGGTTGCCCTGAAAGATGTGGACGCTGTAATCATCCTGTGCATCCACAAAGCTTGTCGCATCCAATACCTTCTGCTTTTGTTTGAGATTGATATCGATAAGACCCGCCTCGCTGTTGGCGAGAAGCATGTCGATCAACTTCACCATCTTATGCTCTTCAGTCATGAACCCGTCAACCCGGAAGCCCATGTAAACCCATTCTTCAAAAGGTCCGATCACATTCTCCACTACCGGAGAATCCAGGGGCGATTCCGTTTTCTCTTCCCATCGCGGAAGATCCTCGTTGGGTTTCCAATCACCGAAATACGTATCGATCAGGGAAATCGTCTTGTCGTAATCAAGATCTCCGCTAAGGCAGATGCCAACGTTGTTGGGAACGTAGTAGGAAGAAAAATAGTCCTTAATGGCGGTGATTGACGGATTCTTCAGATGATCGATGGTTCCGATGACCGTTTGTGTGCCATACTGATGATCCTTGAACATGCCGCGATACAGTGCTTCGTAGGTCTTCCAGTAATCGTTGTCCAGAGAGCGGTTTTTTTCCTCGTAAACCGCCTCGAGCTCGGTATGGAACAGCCGGTTCACGATCGCACGGAAACGATCGGATTCGATTGTCAACCAGTTCTCAAGCTGATTGGCAGGGATGTCGTTGATGTAGACGGTGCGATCGGCGGTGGTGTAAGCGTTTGTGCCGTTCGCTCCCAGGGCAGCTACCATTTTGTCGTATTCGTTGGGGATAGCAAATTCTGAGGCTTCATTCGACAGCTGGTCGATCAGCCGGTAATACTCCTTACGCTGTCCGGGATCGGTCAGCGCACGATAATGCTGAAACATGGATTCAATGCTGTCCAGGAGCACCTGCTCGGCTTCCCAGTTAAGTGTTCCGAAATCGGACGTACCTTTGAACATCATGTGTTCCAGGTAGTGGGCCAGTCCAGTGTTGTCGGCAGGATCATTTTTGCCGCCTGCCCGTACCGCGATACACGTCTGGATCCGCGGGGCATTCTTATAGTCGCTCAGGTATACTTTTAGTCCGTTCCTGAGGGTGTAGATTCGGACATTCAGCGGGTCGTTGGTGACGTATTCGTACGTGTAGCCATTGCTTTCAGCGGTTTTGGCTTCGTGAGATACCGGTGATTTTTCGCATCCGGCGAAAATCACAGCTACCAGGAACAGGGATATCTTTTTTTTGAGCAGCATAGGGTAAGATTTGTTTCAGTGTATTCCAATTAAGGAAAAAAAACCGAAAATATATACCCCTGCGCACGAATAGAACCTGTGGTGTAATTCGGGAAAGGATTACTGGCAAATTTGGAATAAGTTGCAGAACTTTGCCTGTTAATGTTACCGCCTTGCGGTGTATTGCATTCAAGGCTCCGGCCATTAACCCTGACCAGTCCTGTATGAAAAAAAAGGTTGTTTTAATCGTGATCAGTGCGGGACTCGTTTTGGTCCTTTCCTTCACCGCGCCAACGGACCGGTACTTTGAAATCGCACGAAATCTGGACATTTTCGCTACCCTTTTTAAGGAAGTTAACGCGTTGTATGTCGATGAGGTGAACCCGAATACGCTGGTGAGAACAGGCATTGATGCCATGCTCGGATCGCTGGATCCTTATACCAATTACATACCGGAGGACGAAGTCGAGGATTTCAGGACAATGAATACCGGCCAGTATGGTGGTATAGGCGCTGTTACCCGTGATATTGGTCGCAGGACCGTCGTCACGATGATCATGGAAGGTTTTGCCGCTGAAAAAGGCGGACTGAAAATCGGTGACGAGATCCTGAAGATCGATGATGTCAGCCTTAGTGAGATATCGCGAGAAGAGTCCGCCCATCTGATGAAAGGGCAAGTTGGCACTCCCCTGCACCTCACGGTGAAACGCCATGGAGAAAATGAACCTATTGAATTGAGTTTTCAGCGTGAAAAGATAAAGGTCAGCAACGTCCCGCATTTCGATATGGTCGCGCCGGATATTGGCTACATCCAACTTTCCGATTTCACTCCCGATGCCAGCAAAGAAGTCAGGGAAGCCTTGATGAAATTAAAAGATCAGGGCGCGGCGTCGGTAATCCTGGATCTGCGCGGCAACCCGGGAGGCCTGCTGATGGAGGCCGTCAACGTAACAAATTTGTTCATACCCAAAGGTGAGAAGGTGGTCAGTACGAAGGGCAAGATCCCGGAAAATAACCTGAGTTATGAAACACTGAATTCACCGGCAGACGCTGAAATGCCCCTGACCGTACTAATAAACCGTGGCAGCGCATCCGCCTCTGAAATCGTTGCCGGAACCATACAGGACTATGACCGCGGTGTGGTGCTGGGTGAAAAATCATTCGGAAAGGGTCTTGTTCAGGTAAGCAGGCAACTGTCGTACAATTCCCAACTCAAAGTCACAACCGCAAAGTATTATACGCCTACCGGAAGGTGTATCCAGGTGCTCGATTATACGCACCGCCGTCCTGACGGCAGCGTTGATGCGATTCCGGATTCGCTCAAGAAGGAGTTTAAGACCCGCAACGGAAGAACTGTCTATGATGGTGGCGGCATTGATCCTGACGTCGAAGCGGGGTCCGTCGAACTGCTTCCACTGGCTCAGGCACTTTCCGAACAAGGTCACATTTTCGACTATGCCACCGAGTATGCCTTCACCCATCCCGATGCTCCTGACCCTGCCACCTTCAGCCTGAAGGATTCCGAATACCAGGATTTCATAACGTGGATGAATGGCAGGCATTACTCCTATGTTTCGATGCTTGAAACCGAACTGCTTGAACTGGAGAAAGAAATAAAAAAGGAACGCTACTACGACGAAGTGAAAGTCCAGCTGGAGCAGGTACATAACAAGATCAGGCAGAGCAGGAACAATGAGTTGATCCGTTACAAGGATCAGCTAAAAATGCTGCTTGAGCAAGACATCGTTTCGCGGTATTCACTGGAGAGAGGAAAGATTGAGACAGGAATTAAGTACGATCAGGGTGTCAATAAGGCAATAGAAATCCTTCGCAACCCTCAGGAATACAAAAAAATACTGAACCAGCTTTGACATGTTGCGGGCAAATCAACCCGCCTTCAATCCTTCAACCTGCCTGCCCTGCTGAAGGCCGGCGCGAGGCAGGCAGGCTCTTCAACCCTTTCCCCTCATCGCAGGAACAACAATTCGCGGTATTTGACGAGCGGCCAGTCTTCATTGTCGACCAGCAGTTCCAGCTTATCGACCGAGTCGCGGATCACGTCAAAGTAGCGCCCCTTGATCGCGTCGCAATACTCAAGTGCGCGTTTGTGGGTTTCTGTGATCCTGTTGATCCGTTTTCGTTCATTGATCATGTCGTTGACATTTTTCTTAATGATCTCAATATGTCCGGATATCTGCTCAATAGTTTTGATCACAGCAGAATTATCCATACCCAGGCTTTTCAATCCGTTTGCGTTTTCAATCATCTTACTTTGGTATGCGATAGCCGTGGGAATTATGTGGTTCATAGCAAGGTCACCGATGACCCGGGCTTCGATCTGAACACGCTTGACGTAGTTCTCCAATTTGATCTCCTGTCGCGCTTCAACTTCTTTTTTTGTATAGACACCATGGCGCTCAAACAGGGCGAGTGATTTTTTGGACGTATAGGCCCGGATCGCCCGTGGCATAGTTCCGATATTGGAAAGGTCACGCTCCTTCGCCTCCCTGACCCAGCTTTCCGAATAGCCATCCCCCTCAAAACGGATGTTCCTGGATTCTTTGATATACCTGCGGAGCACATTCACAATGGCTAACCGCTTCTCCACACCCTTCTCAACGCCCGCCGCAACCTCCGCGGCAAGTTCTTCCAACTGATCCGCCACAATGAGGTTGAGCGCCGTCATGGGTGTTGCGCAATTATCGCTTGATCCTACGGCCCGGAATTCAAATTTATTTCCTGTGAATGCAAAAGGAGAAGTTCTGTTCCGGTCCGTATTGTCCAGGATGATTTCCGGAATATGGTCTATTCCAAGTTTCATATACATGTTGTCACCTTTCTGGATCTTGACGTTGCCCTTGCTTTCGAGTTCGTCAAGCACGTGGGTCATTTGAGAGCCTATAAATACCGACATGATAGCAGGTGGGGCTTCATTGGCCCCCAACCTGAAGTCATTGCCTGCTGTGGCAATACTTGCCCTCAGGAGATCCGCATGCTCATGCACGGCTTTTATTGTAGTAACGAAGAATGTCAGAAACATCAGGTTGTCCCGGGCGCTGCTTGTCGGCGCAAATAAATTCACGTCGGTATTGGTGATCAGTGACCAGTTGTTATGCTTGCCGCTTCCGTTGACTCCCTCAAACGGTTTTTCGTGAAACAGCACTTTCAGATCGTGCTTTTCCGCGACCCGCTGCATTACGTCCATCATCAGCTGATTGTGATCGTTGGCAACATTGACGCTCTCAAACAACGGTGCTACTTCGTATTGTGAAGGGGCCACCTCATTGTGTCGTGTCCGCAGCGGGATGCCGAGTTTCCAGCATTCCATTTCAAAGTCGCGCATGTAATCGTATATCCGCGGCGGAATCGAACCGAAATAGTGGTCCTCGAGCTGCTGGCCACGGGCAGGTGAGTGGCCGAATACCGTGCGGCCTGCCATCACCAGGTCGGGCCGTGCCATGTAAAGTGCCTTGTCTACAACAAAATACTCCTGCTCGCAGCCGAGGGAGGCGAAAACATGCTGTATATCGCGGTCAAAGAGCTGGCACACCTTGGTGGCGGCTACATCCACGGCTTTCAACGCCTTGAACAAGGGTCCTTTCGTGTCGAGCGGTTCTCCGGTGTACGAAACAAAGATTGTGGGTATGCAAAGTGTTTTTCCATAGAGGAACATGGGCGATGAGGGATCCCACGCCGTATAGCCACGCGCCTCAAACGTACTTCGGATGCCCCCGCTGGGAAATGAGGAGGCATCGGGCTCCTGCTGAACAAGTTCGCTTCCCTTGAATTTCTCAATCCCCGCCGTTCCGTCAAAAAAGCTGTCGTGCTTTTCAGCGGTTCCTCCGGTGAGCGGCTGGAACCAGTGGGTAAAGTGAGTTGCGCCTTTGCTTATGGCCCACGACTTGACCGCTATAGCAACCGCATCTGCCGTGATCTCATCAATCTTTTCACCTTTGATAATGGCCTGACTGACCTTGCCAAAAACTGCCGGCGAGAGTGTAGCCCGCATTTGTTCCATGTCGAATACATTCTCATTAAAAAAGTCGGATACACTGGGTGAGGGCTGAACTACCTGCACGCCTGTTCGTGCGTTCAGGGTTTCCAACGCTTTGAATCTCAGGTAGGCCATAGGGTTAAAAGTTTGGCCATAAAAGTAACCGATTTTTTGAAAGTTTGACAGGAACGATGACCCCAATGTTACCTGCAAAAAAGAATTCATCGCGAAAAATCAGGGTGTCTCGACGGGCCATTCGCCAGGTCGGTACAGCACGCGCGGTGTTGCCGGCAGGTATTCATACTGCGCTCAAGCATGAAAAAAATCAAACCGCGGAGGAAGATGCGGCACGCGGGTGGTCCTGCTCGCGTTCAACTTTTTTGCGATTGCCCACCTCATCGTATTTTTGGTCATAGTCCGGGTGAAGTGTTCCCATTATCCGGTCCCAGAAAAGAAAGTAAAGGCCATAGTTTCCCATGCAATATTCATGATGCATATTATGGTTGACGGATGTGTTGATCCATCTTCCGAAAGA
>DATBVZ010000606.1:0-2900 GCA_036515095.1 Cyclobacteriaceae bacterium
AAACACTACGAATGATCTCAAGTCCAGCTATGGCCGCCAGCGCCTCAACCTTACGCTCGGACTCATTCGTGTCATCAATTATTGTGACCGTGTGAGAAAGCGGCCTGTGGGAGAATCATACTACCGTGAAAGATGGCGGGGCGTATTCAACGCCACCATTATCACCGATGGGCGGGACCGCAATCTGTCCGGTTTTGAAAACAGGGTAAACGCAGACCTGAGCTTTCATTACCGCATACCCTCCTCGCCCAATACCTCAGGTTTCCTTTCAGTCGGGTACTGGGGAAGCGATCAATACAACATTTACTTTGAGGACAACTACTTTTTCATCCGGGCGGGCTTATCCCTTGGGTTTTTCGTTACCCCCAATATGCTGGGGCTGAAGAGCCAGGGCACAAGAGAAAACAAGAGGGACTTTGAAACGCCGTGACCTCAATAGTACGGGTGTGCGGGAATGACGATAGGCCTTGCGATCCCATTCTGATCAAAGACGACCTTACCTTCCCGAATAGTGGCCTCGCATTCCAGCCGTCGTCTTCCTTCGATCCGTTGGCTGTCCCGGTCATAAAAACCGAACTTTCCTTTTCTGCGATTAAAAATTGCCACATCGGCGCATGAACCCACCGAAAGGCTGCCCAGGTCATCCCTTTTGATTATCCGGGCAGAATTCCAGGTCGTGGCCCTGATAACATCCGGCAACTCCATTCCCATCGCCAAAAACAAAGACATCACGTGGAGTATATTGTGCATTGGACCATTGAAACTGTGGCGATTCATGTCCGTGCTGATTGAATTGGGATAGAAGCCGCTCTTAAGTGCGGGCACGGCATGTGCAAACGAGAAGCTTGCCGCCCCGAAACCGACGTCAAATACAATCCCGCGTTCCTGCGAGGGCAGCACAAAAGGTTTTAACACACCGTTTGCATCCACGATGGCTTCCCTCCCACTCCCGCGCTCGTTGTCTATTCCACCAAAGCAGTGGGTATATACATCACCGGGGCGAAGGTGCTTCATGAACAACTCTTCCAGTGATAGCGCGGGTGTCGAAGAACCGAAATCGATCATTACGGGAATATCACCTGCCAGCTTTCCCGCTTCCACCGCACGGTCCACTGGAGTCCATTCAGGACCATTGAAATGGGCAACCTTAATTCCAACAATGTGTTCGCGGAAGCGCCGGGCAACCAGGGATGTAAGTTTGGGGTCCATGTCTCCCGTGTCCTGCTCATAGACGCCACCGCGGAATCCTTCGCCGACAATGTTGAGCCAGGCGAGAACGCGCGTTTCAGACCGGTCGATCGTCTCCCGCTTTAATTCGGGGAATGATTTCCAGCCAGAACTTCCGGCATCGACAATTGTTGTAACTCCATTGCGAAAAGTAAATCCGTCAGGAAAAGGGTCGCCGGTCCGCATGCCTGGAAAATTGTGAGCGTGTATGTCGATCAGTCCCGGCGTTACATACAGGCCACGGGCATCAATCACCTGGGCGGAGTGCTCCGTTTCAATATTTTTTGAAACCTTTGCAATCCGGCCGTCTTTGATGGCAACGTCAATAACTTCATTTACGCCATTCTTTGGATCGACTACATGCCCGCCCTTAACGACGATATCATACGGTTGGGATAAGCCCTTGAACCCAACAGCAAACAGCGCTACAAGCAACAGGCATTGTGTCCTTCCCATTTCTTAGTTATTGCATGAACGGAAATTTTCGGTCATTGGGGTTTGTACTCCTCTGCAGCGAGTCCGTTAAGGTCCCAAACGATATTGCCAGCCCTGATTGTCATCTCTGCCTCCAGCTTTTGGTCCCCGAACATTTTTTCCCCGCCTGATCGCTCGAGGAATCCAAATTTACCTTTTCTAAGGTTGAGGATCGTCACATCGGCTACCATACCGGCACTTAAATTTCCGAGATCCTCACGCTTGATCACTTTGGCAGGAGCCCACGTTGACGCCTCGATCACTTCCTGCAGTGACATTCCCAGGTTGAGCATCTTGGACATAACGTTGGTCATACTCTTCATGCCACTGAGGGCACTTCTGACATGACTATCGGTGCTGATGGTATTCGGCTTGAAACCCGCCTTCATGGCAGGCACGGCATTCCTGTAGAAAAAGCTTGCACCCCCGTGACCGACATCGCAGATGATCCCTTTTTTTTGGGCTTCCGGTATAAATGGGCGAAGCTTGAAATTCTCGTCGACTATGGCCTGACGCCCTCTTCCGCCTCCGCCGAACACGTGGGTATAGATATCCCCTGGCCTCAGTTTTTCCATAAACAGTTTTTCGAGCGACAGCGGAGGATTGGAGCCGCCAAAATCAACCATTACCGGAATGTTTGCAAGGTCGCCGGCCTCAACCAGCCGGTCTACTTGTTCCCATTCATTCCCGTTGTAATGCGCAAGCTTAACCCCAACGATAATGTCACGGTTACGCCGGGCAGCAAGGGCAGCCAACTTGGGATCCATGTCATTGAGATCCTGTTCCCACGGACTTCCCTTCATGCCATGCCCTACAATATTTATGAACGCCAGAACCCTGGTCTGTGCCCGGTCGATAACCTGTTGCCGGAAATGATCAAAGTTTCTCCATCCCGAACTTCCGGCATCCACGACCGTGGTGACGCCGGAGGGAAGTGTGAAAGGGTCGGGCTTGAGCGCATTGAAACCGTTGTTGTATTCTGTGTCGGGGTTAACACCATGATAATTGTGTGAATGGATGTCAACGAGCCCCGGGGTCACATACAGTCCGCGGGCATCAATAACTTTTTTTGCGGACCCGGCGGGAATATCAGCGGCTACCCGGACAATGCTGTCTCCGGAAATAGCCACATCCATGACGCCGTTGAGGTTATTTTTGGGATCAATGACGTGCCCCCCTTTAATGATCAGGTCAACATC
>DATBVZ010000607.1:0-6194 GCA_036515095.1 Cyclobacteriaceae bacterium
CGTTTCATGATTTTAATTTTTGATTAATGGATACCACGCCAACCTATGGCCTCACGCACCTGGCCATCGCTGTTTCAGACCTGGGACGTACGCTGAAATTCTACCAGGACATTTTCGATATGCTGGTCATGTATCACGAAGAAGACTTTCTTCAGTTGACTACGCCAGGCTGCCAGGATATCCTTGTATTTGAGAAGAACGATGCCGGGATTGTTGGACCGGCTGGGGGAATTGCGCATTTCGGGTTCAGGCTGCGACATGCTGATGACATCGGAAAAGTGCGTTCAAAAATTGTCGCGGCCGGCGCCGAGATCGTCGATGAAGGTGAATTCGTTCCGGGGTCGCCTTATATTTTTTTCAAAGACCCGGATGGATATGTTATTGAGCTGTGGTACGAATTGGTAGGGGATTAGATTCCTTGGTATAAAAATTCTGTAGAGATGCCCAATTGGGCGTCTCTACATGGACCCATCCACCCTTCTTTCAAAAAAATCCAGAATATTTCTTGCACAGTCGGAATAAATTCCTTTACCTTTATACTGTATTAGTAAAGTAGTACACTAAATCAGTATTAAGATGATTGATATTCAGGAACTTAGCTTTTCATACCCTAAACAGACGCCCCTATTCGACCGTCTGAAGCTGAGCGTAAACGCAGGAAGCATCACCGGCTTACTGGGGAAAAACGGAGCGGGCAAGACGAGCCTGATCAAAATTATGACGGGGCTCCTCTACCCGGTGTCGGGGCAGGTCGCCGTAATGGGCCAGAAGCCCAGGCACCGCCACCCATCTTTCCTGGCGGACGTCTTCTTCGTACCGGAGGAATTCTATTTTCCCTCCGTAACCATTGGACGGTTTGTCTCCGCCAACGGTCCGTTTTACCGGAGGTTCGACATCAAACTGATGGAACACCTTCTCCACGAATTTGAGCTACTGGACGACAGGGCCATCCATAAGCTTTCCTACGGACAGAAAAAAAAGTTCCTTATCAGTTTTGCATTAGCGACAAAGTGCAGGCTGCTCGTACTGGACGAACCGACAAACGGTTTGGATATCCCCTCCAAAGTGGTCTTCCGGAAAGTGATGGCCGGTACGCTGGATGAAGATCAACTGGTTATCATTTCAACCCACCAGGTTAAGGATGTTGAAAACCTGATCGACCGGATCATCATCCTCGACGAGGGAAAGGTGATCCTGGAAAAAGACATGGCTGAAATTTCTGCCCAGTTGCAATTCTCGAACAGCGCCACTCCCGACGGTGAGTTTGTCCTGTACAGTGAAATGGTTCCAGGCGGCTATAAGATCATCACCCCTCAGATTAACGGGAATTCATCCGTTGATATCGAACTGCTGTTTAACGCTGTTACGAAGGGAAAGAAAATTTTCAAGGCCTGACCACCGGCAACCAAAAATCAAATTCCAGATGAAAACTTCAGACACATTTAATATTAACCGCTTCGGTTTGATGGTAAAGCAAAGCCTGATCCACAACTACAGGATGCTGATCATTTCTCTCGTTGGATTTTGTGGAGGCCTGTTCATGTTACTGCTGATCATCCAGGCAATGAATGAATTTGAAACCTGGACCAAAGACGCCTTTTCGGCAACGTTCATTACTATTTTCATAGCAACGGGATTGCTGTATACGGGCAACTCCTTTCCCGGCCTCAGGACGCGGGAAAAAAGCTATAGTTATCTCCTCACCCCGGCTTCAGCGTTGGAAAAATTCCTGCTTGAACTTATCAGTCGTATCGTTCTTTTTATCGTCATGATCCCACTTTTATATTGGGTCATCTTTAACGCAGAGGGATATCTCCTCCAGGTGCTCTCCTCCAGGTTCCACTTTACGCCACATTCATTCGCTGAAATACCGCTCATACAGGTACCAGAGAATTCCAGCATTCGTTATTGGGCTGCGGTAATGCCGTTTGCGTTGGGCCTGTTGATCTTTACCCTTCCTTTTGCCGGCACTACCGTCTTCATGAAATACCCGCTGCCAAAAACGCTGTTTTCGGTGGCTATCATCTTCTTCTTCCATTTATTCCTGGTTTACTTCTTTCTGGAAATTCTTGATTGGGCATCCAATGGTCCGAAAGACGGAAGAATATTGGGGATGGACGGTGAAGGGGCGATCAAATTCTTTACGATTTACGCAATGGTCGCCAATGTAGTGCTGCTGGTAGCGTCTTATTATAAACTAAAAGAACGGGAGGCCTGATATGCAATTCGATAATGACAGAAGCATCTTCCTGCAGATTGCGGATAGCATCACGGATAAGGGGGTGAGTGGGGCCTATCCCACCGGGGACAAGATCCCCTCGGTGCGGGAACTGGCTGCAGAGATGGGCGTGAACCCCAACACAATTATGCGTACCTACAATGAACTTCAATCCATGAACATCATCGACAACAAGCGCGGCATCGGGTATTTCGTCAATGCCCAGGCCCCAAAAATAATCCTGGAACAAAAGAGGAAAACGTTTTTTGAAAAGGTGCTTCCGGAATTTATTCGCCAGGCAGGATTGCTGGGGATTACCGCTCCGGAGCTAAGATCACACCTTGACCAACTCAACAACCACAACAGCAGCCATGAAAACCAGTAATATTTTATTAGCCAGCCTCTTTGGCAGCATTACCATTACCACCATGGCCATGATGGCCGACATTGGCTTCGGCGGAGGATCCCGGGAATACACGGAATATGAACAGGAGAATATCGAACTGCCTCCATTCCGGCATCTTCAGGTGCATCACAACGGACGATCAGTTGCCGTTGAAGCCTCCTCCTCCCCCTCCATCAGGCTTTTTTCGATGAAAGGTGATCAAATGCCTTCCATAGCCTATCATATGCAGGGCGACACCCTCGTTATCGAACGGTTTGAGGATCATGATCTTGTCGGTGCCTATTTTACAATACAGGCTCCGCTCAACGAACTCCAAGGCGTCACCGCGCGCAACACGGAAGTGGTTCTCAATGATTATCCTTTTGAAAGGATGGCGCTTTACCTGGATAATTCCAGGGTTCAAATCTATCCCAAAACCCGCAATCATCTAAGTATGCTGCTTGTAGAAGGATCAAACCATGCGCATGTAAATATCTCATCTCAGGTTGACACCCTGGCACTCACCCTTAACCAATCGTCCGTTGTAATTGACGACGCTGTTACACTTTTGAGCGGATCGATAGAGAATTCATCTTCGGTCGGAGTCAGAGAGGTAGGCATTTTCGATTTTAGCAAAGACGCGTCGAGTCGCCTTGACCATTGGGACTAGGACGCCGCCTTAGGCAACTTATCTTCGGCCAGAGGCCCCGTTATAGTCGTCACTCGTCAGAGCCGAGCGATTGATTCCTTCCAGGGCAAGCGCAGAAAAGTAGTAAGAAACAGCCGGATGTTTCACCAGGCGGACCTGTAATGCCCGCTTGGAGCCTCACTGTCCGCCTGTTCAGGCTACACACCAATTGCACACTGGAAATCTCCCCCGGTCGTCCCTATTAGATTGTATATGTCATCGAAAGAAAATAGTTTGAGGCTTATTAACCATTCCGTCCGGTTGAATGAAAGCGCTGCTATTGATCCTTACCTTGAGCCCGTGCTTATTATGTGCACAAAATCAACCCGGAACGCCCCTGCACATCAAGAAAACAACGGGGGAGATCATCCTCGACGGCAAACTGGATGAAAGCGACTGGCAGGAAGCGGATGTAGCCAAAGACTGGTCCCTGAATTATCCGACAGACACAGCCCGCGCGCCGTTTCAAACCGAAGCAAGAGTAACATTCGATGACAAGTTCTTCTATGTGTCATTTGTCTGTTACGATGATGAAACTCCGGATCTCATCAATTCCCTCCGCAGGGACTTTGACTACCCGTTGAACGATAACGTTGGCGTGAACATAGGCCCCTATAACGACGGGCTCAATGGATTCTTCTTCGCGCTCACCCCGGCGGGCGCGCAGCGCGAGGGAATAGTCTCCGGTGGAGGCGCAGGCGGTGATGCCTTCAACAACTATTGGGACAACAAATGGTATTCTAAAGTAGTCCGATATAACGATCACTGGATCGCAGAAGCGGCTATCCCCTGGAAGAGCTTTCGATATAAAAGCGGACTCAGGGAGTGGAACATTATATTTGACCGTTCCGACAAAAAAAGGAACATGCGTTCCTCGTGGATCCGCACCCCCATTCAATTCAGTACCGGTATGTTCGCCTTTTCGGGCAAGTTGATATGGGATGATCCCATACCCCCTGCCCGTGCCAACCTGTCGTTCATCCCTTACCTGGCGGGCAGCACATCCAGGGATAGCGAAGTCAGTCCTGAAAAACAGACGTCCGACCTGCAAGCCGGCTTTGACGCCAAGGTGGGCATTACGCCTTCACTTAATTTAGACCTGACGGTAAACCCCGACTTCTCGCACGTGGAGGTCGACCAGCAAATAATAAACCTGACCCGCTTTGAGTTCAGGTTCCCGGAACGAAGGCAATTCTTTCTGGAAAACAGCGACCTGTTCAACAGGGCGGGTCTTCCGGAAGCAAGACCGTTCTTTTCACGGCGCATCGGACTGGCGAGAGATTCCAGCGGACTTTTCCAAAAAGTACCGATCCTTTATGGAGCGCGGCTCAGTGGATCGTTCAATGAGAAGTGGCGGCTGAGCGTGATGGACATGCAGACCAAAGAAGAACTGGCATTGGGATTACCTTCTCAAAACTTTATGGTTGCCACGGTGCAGCGCAACTTCTGGCGCCAGTCCAGTTTTGCCGCAACGTTCGTCAACAAACAAAGCATTGGTGTGGGTGGCGACGATACCCTGAAATACTTTCACCAAAGCATTTTCATGGAGTCGTATAAAAATGGAAGCAGGACCCTCAAAAGAAATACCTTCAACCGCGTGCTTGATTTCGACCTGGAGCTGCTAAGCAAAGACAACAAATTCCACAGCAGTACATTCTTTTCAAAATCGTTTGACAACCTCAACGAATCCGGAACCATAGCAGCCGGAACCTATTTTGAATACTCAACCCGGAATTTGTACATCCGGTTCAAGCCAACCTACATCGGTGAAAATTTCAACGCCGAGGCCGGTTTCGTTCCAAGCTATGGTGTGTACCCGGGGCAGGTATATTATCAGAGCGGGCTGATCTACCGGTTTTATCCCGATCATCGTTCACTCGTGTGGATGGGGCCGTCCATTACCCTCAACCAGACCTACATTCCCGGCGGAACACTTACCGACAAAGATTATATTTTGAGTTATAGTTTTAACTTTATCAACACCGCGATCCTTGAATTTTCCTACAACTATATTTTTCAGCAGCTGACAAACGACTTTAACCCTGTAGGACCCGGTCACTACGAACCATTCCTTACCGGCGAGGAGTACAGCTGGCAGACGGTATCCGCATCATTCCAAAGCAACACCCGAAACGTTTTCAATTTTCTGGTGGAAACCATGTATGGCAATTTTTATAACGGCACCAATTTCAACGTCAACGGCCAGCTGAATTATCGTTACCAACCGTTCGGGAATGTGTCGCTGCAGTTTGATTACAACGACCTGAATCTTCCCGGCAATTACGGTAAGGAAAAACTGTTTCTCATCGGCCCGCGAGTCGATCTTACCTTCACGGACAAACTCTTTCTGACCACTTACGTCCAGTACAACAACCTCCTGGACAACATGAACCTCAACGCCCGCTTTCAGTGGCGTTACAAGCCTGCCTCCGATCTGTTCATTGTGTACACCGAAAACTATTTTCCGGGAGAGTTTACCAGTAAGAACAGAGCCCTCGTCTTTAAGCTCACCTATTGGCTTAACCTTTAAGGTGTTTACGTGTTTATGTATTTATGTGTTTATGTTTGCCTTTACATCCCCAACCCAACTCTACCAACGTAAACACGTACACGCATAAGCACGTAAACACATTTTCATTTCATCGCTTCCAGCTTGTGGGGCGGTATGGGCTGCGGTACAAGATTGTTGACCGGTTTGAGCGACTTCAAATAAGCAAAGATCGCGCGCAGGTCCTCATCCGTAAAGTTCCTGTACATTTGCCAGGGCATGGGCGGCAACAGATCGCGGTTCGTTTCCAGTCCCTTGGATTTTCCCTTTCGGATAGCCGTCTCAAATTGCTCATAGCTCCAGTTTCCTATTCCCGTATCATCCGGGGTGAGATTGGCCGCATATGAAACACCCC
>DATBVZ010000608.1:0-2134 GCA_036515095.1 Cyclobacteriaceae bacterium
GAAACCCGGCGCATATTCGGTGATGCCGGCAAACTGAAAGCGCAGTTTGATCTGGCTTTCACCAACCTGAAATACTATTATCCTGATTTCGTGCCACCAACCATTCAAACCGTTATCACGGGACTCGAATCCGACCTGGTCGTCACCGATACGCTTATCCTTGTCGCACTTGACTACTACCTCGGCAAAGAGGGAAAATACAGACCAAGACTCTACGACTATCTGCTTGACCGGTATGAACCGGAAGACATCGTCCCCTCCTGCATGCTTATCTTTGGGATTGGTGAGCGATTTAACAAGACAAGCCTTGAAGACAACACGGTCCTTGCAGACATGATCGCGTATGGAAAGTCGTTTTACTTTGCCAAGCACATGCTGCCGTGCGTACCGGATAGCACCTTTATCTGGTACTCTGCCAGAGACATCCGGGGCGCCCGGAAAAACGAGGACCTCATCTGGGCCCGGCTGATCGAAGACCAGGTCTTGTTTTCTACCAACCACGTCATCAACCAAAAGTATCTCGGCGAACGGCCCAAAACCCTGGAAGTAGGCGAGGACTGTCCGGGACGAATTGCACAGTGGGTAGGATGGGAGATCGTAAAGAAATACATGGACTCACATCCTGACGTCACCCTCGCTCAGCTTATGTCCACGTCCGATCCGCAACAGGTATTTAGGGAATCAAGGTACAAACCGGAGTAACGGTAAAGCCGGAACGCAGCTTGTTTTCGCTTCCGGCTTTCTGATTAAATTAGCGCCCCAAGCATTCAACACCCACTAACCCGATACAAACCCATGCGCAAGAAGATCGTAGCCGGAAACTGGAAAATGAACAAGACCCTGGACGAGGCCTATGTCCTTACCTCCGAAATCGCCGGAATGGTAAATGACGAGGTGAGGGGCGACGTGCAAGTGATCTTGTGCACGCCTTTCCCCTACCTCATCCCTGTACTAAACCTTGTAGCCAATCATCCTGCGATTGCCGTTGGCGCTCAGAACTGCTCGGAACACGAATGGGGCGCTTATACGGGCGAGACGTCTGCGGGCATGCTTGCCTCCCTGAAGGTCCGGTATGTGATCCTTGGACACAGCGAACGCAGGCATTATTTCAATGAGCGTGGAAACGTGCTGCCCGCCAAAGTTGACATCGCCCTGAAGCATGGCTTGTCGCCCATCTTCTGCTGCGGCGAGCCGCTGCAGGTTCGCGAAAAAGGGGATCACGAAAAACTTGTGCGCCAGCAGATCAACGAAGGTTTGTTTCACCTTGACGAGGGCGCTATACAAAATATCATAATAGCCTATGAACCCGTATGGGCTATTGGTACCGGCAAGACCGCAACAGCGGAACAGGCGCAGGAAATGCATGCGGTCATACGCCGGCAGCTGACTGAAAAGTACGGTAAGGGCAACGCTGAAAACATTTCCATTCTGTACGGAGGTAGTGTCAACGCCGGTAATGCAAAAGAACTCTTCGCCTGCCCGGATGTAGATGGGGGACTGGTGGGTGGAGCTTCACTAAAATCGAGGGAGTTTACTGAGATTGTGAAATCCGTGTGACAACCATTCGCTTACGTAGGCACGATGTTTTACCCGCCTCATTGTCCGTTGCGACCCTGACTTCACTGAAATCCTTACAGCCGAACTGGCCGAGGCCGGATTTGACGCGTTTATGGAAACAGCGGATGGTTTTGAGGCTTTTGTGAAAGGTGCGAATTACGATGAGGAAATGGTCGAAGACATCTGGCACCGGTATGCCGACGCACAAAACGAACTTGCTTTTGCGTTTGAGAAGGTTGAAAAGAGAAACTGGAACGAAGAGTGGGAAAAAAATTATGAACCCGTGGTGGTCAATGATAAATGCCTGATCCGTGCGGAGTTTCATTCGCCACAAAAGAAATTCCCCTACGAGATCATCATCACCCCTCGGATGTCATTCGGCACCGGGCACCACCAGACAACCTGGCTTATGATCAGCGCACAAATGACGATCGACCATACCGGAAGGCGCGTTATGGACGCCGGGTGCGGAACGGCCATACTCTCCATTATGGCCTGCAAGTTAGGAGCAGGATCCGTCGAAGCATTTGATACCGATGAATGGAGCGTGATCAATGGCGGGGAAAATGTTGCAATT
>DATBVZ010000609.1:0-4358 GCA_036515095.1 Cyclobacteriaceae bacterium
GGGCGATGATTTTGGGATTTATTTGTTCCGGGCCGACCGTGGATTCTTTACATCAAACCGCGAAGGAGGCAAAGGTGACGACGACATTTATACGTTTGTCAATGAGGATCCGAACCTAAAGGTGATAAACTACGCACTGCAGGGGATCACTTATTTCAAGGATCGCGATGAGAATCTTCAGATCTTGCCCAATACCAGGGTTACCCTCCTGGACTCTCAGGGAGAATTAATGCAGGAATACGTTACTGGAAATGACGGGAAGTTTCTGTTCCGGGTATACGAAAATGAGGAATACAACCTCGTGGGGGAGACGGATGGATACCTGACGAAGCGCCAGCCTTATTCCATGGTGGGGAAAGGTGTTGATCCGCGCACGCTGAAAGACCTGGTTACGAATATCACGCTGGATACCATATTGATACTCGATCGGAAAGCGGTAAATGAAAAGTTTGTGCTTGACAACATATACTTTGGATTTGACAGTACGGATATCAAGCCGCAGGCGGCGGCGGAGCTGGACAGGCTGGGGCAACTGCTGACCGACAATCCGGAGATAAAGATCGAGATGGGATCGCATACGGATAGTGTAGGTAGCTTTGATTACAACATTGACCTTTCCAGACGCCGGGCCGAATCAACCATCAAATACCTCATCAATAAGGGTATTTCGCCGGAGCGGCTTGCTGCCAAGGGTTATGGCGAAACCCAACCCATCGCCCGGAATACAAATCCGGATGGGACGGATAACCCAACGGGACGTGACAAGAACCGGAGAACGGAGTTCAAGATCCTGGAAGTAGGTGTGATACCACGGACAATTGAAGAAGAAGCAGGGCCTTTGGAAGAGTTTGAAGAAGACAAATACTTCCGGGACTAAACGATTTTGTTGCATGATAAAGCCGGATATTCTTCCGGCTTTTTATTTTGCAGCAACGTTAAGCGTAACAAGCGTATTAATTTTTTTTCACAATGGATATCCGCATTGAAAGAGACACCATGGGAGAAGTCAAGGTACCTGCAGCCCGTTACTGGGGAGCTCAGACCGAACGGTCCCGAAACAATTTTAAGATCGGCCCTCCGGCAAGCATGCCGGTCGAAATAATTCATGCCTTTGCCATCCTTAAAAAGGCTGCCGCATTAACCAACCAGGAACTTGGCGTGCTGCCTGCTGAGAAGGCCGGACTCATTGCGCAGGTATGCGATGAAGTAGTGTCGGGGAAGCTTGATGAAGAGTTCCCGCTGGTAATATGGCAAACGGGCTCCGGCACACAAAGTAATATGAACGTCAATGAGGTGGTGGCCAACCGGGGGCATGTGCTTGCCGGGGGAAAATTGACGGACGAAAAAAAAACCCTGCATCCGAACGACGACGTCAACAAATCACAATCCTCCAATGATACTTTCCCCACGGCTATGCATATTGCGGCCTACCGGCTGGTAACGGAGGTGACCCTTCCAGGTCTGCTCAAACTTCGGGATACATTGATGAGAAAGTCAGCGCAATTCAAGTCGGTCGTGAAAACGGGCCGCACGCATTTTATGGATGCAACCCCGCTGACATTAGGCCAGGAATTTTCCGGTTATGTGCAACAGATTGCAAACGGGATGAGGGCGATCCGGCTGGCACTGGAGTCCGTAAGCGAGCTTGCCCTTGGCGGCACAGCCGTGGGAACAGGACTGAATGCGCCTAAAGGATACGATGTACTGGTGGCAAAGAAGATTGCCGACCTTACCGGATATCCCTTCATGACCGCCCCCAACAAATTTGAGTCACTGGCGGCACACGATGCCATGGTGGAACTTTCCGGTGCCCTGAAGCGGACAGCGGTATCGTTAATGAAGATCGGCAATGACATCAGGATGCTTAGCTCGGGTCCGAGATGCGGCATCGGGGAGATTATTATTCCGGATAATGAACCTGGGTCTTCGATTATGCCCGGAAAAGTAAACCCAACACAACCGGAGGCACTGACGATGGTTTGTGCGCAGGTGATTGGAAATGACGTAGCTGTTTCAGTTGGAGGGGCCACCGGCCACTTTGAACTTAATGTGTTCAAGCCCCTCATTGCCGCGAATGTGCTTCATTCGGCGCGCCTGCTGGGAGATGCATGCGTATCCTTCAATGACAATTGTGCACAGGGAATAGAACCGAACCTACCTTTGATACGGGAACATCTTGAAAATTCCCTGATGCTGGTCACTGCGCTCAATCCGCATATTGGATATGAAAACGCAGCAAAGATTGCCAAGAAAGCGCACAAGGAAAACAAAACGTTGCGGGAAGCCGCCGTCGAGTCAGGCCTGCTGACATCCGCACAATTTGATGAATGGGTCAGGCCCGAAAAGATGGTCGGTAACCTGGACTGATGCAGCCAGGGACATCCGCACTGGTTGATTTCAAAATATTTCGTAATTTTATAATCATTTTTTAAACTTAACCCACATCAATGAAAAATCAACTTATACTGCTCTTCTGTATGGCTTTGATTTTTGCCTCGACAGAAAGTTATAGCCAACTCTCCAAGAAGGAGAAGAAAGAGTGGAAGAAGAAGGCAAAGGAGTACGCCCGGAACCCAGCCAACCTTAAGCAGCTGGAAGAGGACAAGCAATCTGCGGACAGTCAGGTTTCCTCCTTAACACAACGCGTGAACCAGTTACAGTCCACCATGAGCAACAAGGACGCGCGTATTGCGGATCTGGAAGATCAGTTGTCGCAGGCGCAAAATCAATTGTCGAGCGCAAAGGCAGAGTTGACTCAGATGAGCCAGCATCCAAGTCCCATGGATTTCTCGAAGGGCGTTGTGTTCAAAGTTCAGATTGGCGCCTTCAGAAACAAGGACCTCTCAAAGTATTTTGAGAATAATCCGAATTTCGGAGGGGAGGCCGGTGAGGACGGTGCACAGCGGTATACGATTGGAATATTCCGCGATTATTGGGAAGCCGATACGTTTAAGAAATACATGCGCGAAATGGGTGTCAAGGATGCCTGGATCGTACCTTACAGGGACGGAACACGCGTTGAGATCAAAGATGTACTGGAGGGTGTTGTCTCCGAGAAGCCTGCCCAGGGAGCCCGCTAGAAGTGTTAACGCCATGATATAAGGAAAGCAGTACCGACAGTACTGCTTTTTTATTTGCACCAGAAAGCGCAATCAAGCACCTGTTTTGTAAAGTCTGGGTTAGATTTAATTTTGTGCATGATTAAGTTTTCTGTGGTGTGCGTCTGCCTTCTTCTTGCATCAATGACCGGGTATTCGCAAGTCAGGGTAGGAACGCTGGTCATTAGGCCCAATGAAGTGTACCAAATCGGAGAATCGGACATCCTTGTTGCGGATACGCTTATCATGATGGATTCATCCACGATCCGGTTGAACCGGCTGAAGAAGGATAATTTCATTCGGGCGCAGATAGCATACATCGGAAGCGGTTGCAAAATCGATGGTCGTGGAGTAAATGGCGTACCGGGCCGGAATGGCAGGAACGGCGAGACTCCTGCGGGGCCCTGCCGCGATGGGGGTGATGCACGTGACGGAGGGAAAGGGCTCGATGGCGGGAGCGGGAACAATCTTTACCTTTATTTTGAGCAATTGATACTGACGGGTCAGGCTGAGGTGGATCTTTCCGGTGGCGTCGGTGGCCGGGGTGGGAACGGCGGAGATGGAGGGGGCGGGAGCCCCGGAACGGTGCATTGCAAGGGTGGCGACGGCGGCCGTGGCGGAAATGGCGGAGCGGGAGGCAACGGCGGAGACGGCGGCTTACTTACCATCAACTGTACCCGATGCCCGGACGTCCGGGCATTGGTATCCAGGCAGATGGTATTCAGAAGCGCAGGCGGGCATTTCGGGTTCGGAGGAAAAAGGGGTTATGCAGGTGCGCCGGGCCTGGCACCGAACAAACGCAATGGTCAGACCGGGGACAGCGGCCACGACGGAGTCAACGGCAAGCCGGGCGAAAAAGGCACATTGAATTTTGAGATCAACTAATCCACTATATCCGATTGTATGGAGAAGAGATGGCGCTACAAGAAAATTCCGTCGCGTGATGAAATCGAAGCGCTGTCGAGGCAGATAAACATCAATCAATACCTGGCTTCCATCCTGATCCAGCGTGGAATCAAAACTTTTGAAGAAGCGCGCGACTTCTTTCGTCCTTCCTTGCAGAACCTGCATGACCCTTTCCTGATGAAAGGTATGGCATTGGCAGTAGATCGCCTGTCGTCTGCCATAAACGGGGAGGAAAGAATTCTAATCTATGGTGATTACGATGTCGACGGCACCACAGCCGTTGCCCTGGTCTATAGTTACCTCAGATCATTTTGCGGGAATTGCGAGATCTATATTCCCGATCGCCATGCAGAG
>DATBVZ010000610.1:0-10253 GCA_036515095.1 Cyclobacteriaceae bacterium
CGGCGATGATGGTGCGGCCCACTTCACAGGTTTCAATCCACGCGCCCACGCGGGGCGCGACCAAATCACCAGTATCAGCGACACGTATACATCACTGTTTCAATCCACGCGCCCACGCGGGGCGCGACTGCCTTATCCTAACTTACTGTATGACAACAGTTAAGTTAAGAGTAAGC
Organism: Cyclobacteriaceae bacterium; assembly: GCA_036515095.1. GTDB lineage: Bacteria > Bacteroidota > Bacteroidia > Cytophagales > Cyclobacteriaceae > ZC4RG29. Next base: position 177 of record DATBVZ010000610.1, read on the forward strand.
GCTAAACCACTCAATCAAATTGTTAAAGAACTATGTTTGTTGATTGAAAAAACAGTAATACAGTAAATATCAATACTTTAATGATGCGCTAACCTACCGTGTTTATAATGAGAGCATAGGGTTAGCAAAGCTATAAAATCAATGTATCCCGGATGATATCCGGTGTTTCCTTTGCTCCATGATGTTCCACTTTACGCTTCCATTTCGCGCCAAGATAGTAGAAACGCAGACTGTCAGTCTCAGGGTCATAGATGTCCAGTAATGCTCCTTTTAACTCAACCCATTGCACAGGGGTAATCTCGCATTCAAACACGGAATATTGCACACGCATGCCATAATCCAGGCAGGTTTTGCTGATTCGCCTCAGCCGTTTACTGCCTCCTTCACTGGTCAGATTCACATCATAAGTAATAAGGACGAGCATGGTTTCCTAACGAGCTATGAATGGAGTATAGATCTCCATATCTTTGCGCAGATAACGGGATAGCAGCATCGCCTGAACATGCGGCAGTAACCCGATATGAATTTTTTCTTCAGTATAGGGATGTTGTAGTTCTTCCTGTTTTTTCTCCTGCCAGGCCGTTAATACCATTTTCCGCGCATCATCTGTCAGGCGTATTGCACTACTACTTTCTTCAATAAAATCTTCAGGCGAAATCTGTTTACGGTTGATGAGAGTCAACACAAAGCGATCGCACCACCACGCCCTAAATTCTTCAAGCATATCCAGAGCCAAACTCACCCGGCCCGACCTGTCAGTATGTAAAAAACCCACATACGGATCGATTCCCACCCCTTGCAGTGCTGAAGCAATCTCATAAGTCAACAAGGTATAAGCGAAGGAGAGCAGGGCATTTACCCGGTCCAGCGGCGGTCTTTTCGTGCGGCCTGAAAAAGGAAACGATTCCCTTAAATCTTCAACAATCAAATTATTGAAGCATGCAAAATATGAAGCAGCAGAATCTCCCTCAATTCCACGCATTTGATCAACATCATTACTTCTCTCAAGCCGTTTAAGATTATCCGCAAGATATTTTGCTAACTTTTCAAGCTTTTCATCCTGGCCATGATTGCGTTGATGTTTCATAACGATATTACGGCAATTGACTAACTTGGCCGCAATGAACAACCTGGCCAATACCTGTGGCGAATCATCGGCTTCACGATATTGGGCACGGCGCAGTAGCACATTCCCCGACTGCGGGCCTTGTACGCGGGACTGGAACTTGCCGTATCCCGTGAAAAATGAAATACCGATACCTTTCTCACCACATGCAGCCATTAGTGCGGGCGATACCATGATGTTGCCAAAACAGAACATATTCTGAATGGAATGAAAAGGTAATTGGAACACCTTTTCACCTTCCTGTTCGATTATGAGCGTTTCCCGTTCTTTGTGAACGTAGCTGCCATCCGTGGTCACATACAAATTATTCAGTAATTTCTTCATCCCTGAATAACTCCTTTACATATCTGGCGGATTGATCAGTTTTGCGCGGTTGGCATATATCAAAAAAAGAACAGGCTTTGCAGGAAGCCATATAGATGGCCTTTGGAAGTGAATTGTTCTCTATCAGCTTATGTACGGCATGAATTGTATCGATTGTGAGGTTGCGAAGTGATTCATCAATCTCAATCCATTCACGCTTGCGAACCTGCCAATACCATAATGCAGCGCGGCTGATTGAAACATTGCGCATTTCTTCCAGACAATGAACCTGGGCACAAAGTTGAATGCGGTCACAATCACTAATCTTGGGTTTGCCGCGTTTATATTCAACCGGAGTAAGTTGAAGGGGTTCTGATTGAATTTCGAGCAAATCCAGTTGGCCCACGAGTCCATATCGTTCAGATGAAACCTGAACACTGCGCTCCGTTTTAAGATTGCCACGTTTCTCTGATTCGTTGCTGTGAACACGCTCATGCAACTGATTGCCCTTAGCCGTCAGAAAATTATCCTGCCAGAGCCGTTCTATATGAATATAAGCACACTGTCGCGGACAAAAAGCATAGTGTTGTAGAGCGGAAATGGGGATTGGATCGTCCATGGTTTTTATCATTGTGAACAGGAAATATCAGGGTAACTTGTTGCGTTCATCTTCCCTCCCATGCCAAACACGCAAAATATAAATAGCCTCCGTGGCAATAAGGTAACGCACGCAATATTTGCTAACATATAAATCACGGATCACATCCGGATCAGGCGCCCGCTGCACCGGTAATCCCAGGCGGGGGAACAACTGCAAATTTCGCAAGCTTTGCACGATATCGTTAGCCATGCGCTTTGCATAAGGGGCGCCCGCCTCGATTAAAAATTGCCGGAGCCGTTCCAGATCGTCCACGGACTCCGGCGTGAATTGAATTTCCATTATTCCGGTTTGGATAACGCCTTATCAGTTCCCCAACTCTCCAGCCAGGCCAATACTTGATGACCTGAAACGGTTTTCCCCGCCTGAACGGATTCCAAGGCAGGCAAAGTCTCGGCCCAACGGACTTCCTCCATGGCCTGTCTCGCGATAAATTCCTTAACCGCCTGATTAATCAGGTAACTTTTGCTCCTGTCGAGCTTTTTGGCTAATTTTTCCAATGGCGCTTCCACGTCTGGCTGCAGCCGGATGCTCGTCACACTCATATCGTTCTCCCGCATTTTGTAGTAGTTTATATTACAGTGTAGTACAAACAACTACACAAGGAAAATAAAACATCATCTGGCGCACAAGGCATACCGGCACTCTGGTGCGGACAAAAGGCATAGTGCTGCAAAGCAGAAATGGGGGCTGGATCGTCATCCATGACCATTTTTATTCATCCAACACGGCGGATGAGTTTTACGCCATTAGGCATATTCGTTTCATCTACCGAAATTTGATAATCAGTAAACGCCCTGGGCGGTGTAGATTTATCCTTTAACTCAGCCGTAATGTGCTCAAAAAGATTATGCGCAGGCGCATTGCCCAATTTACTCTCGTGTTTAAACACATATAAACCTCGAGCCGTCATTTCACCACGGGCAGCAGAACGGTCATTCTCAAACATGTTTTCCAATGCCTGAAACAGTAATTCCAGGTCGTCTTTTGAAAAACCTGTTTGTTGCGCGAGGTGTGCAGAGATAAATCCGTGACAAATATAAAGACCATACGGGACAGTAAATTTACGGCCCATCGTACGATTATCACCAGACTGCTTTTCAGCTTCTGCCTCTGTCGCTACTGCCATACGTGTAATCGAGTGTTCCTGTGAAATAATCTGGTCAACAGAACGGGCGAACGTAAGCTGAACCGGCCCTCGAACCTGGCCACAATTAATACCCGTAGACATTACTGCACCAAATGTTCTTACATCGTAAAAGTTTTGACAGATCCAATCCCGGGCTTTATCGACAGTATCACCCGAGCCTTTTCTTTTTTTATCAGACTTGAGTTCATCTTGAGCACCAATTTCAATATAGGCTTTTTCATGAGTCCGGTTAAGTACAGCTTTTTCTTTGATATAAATATCATGCGGTGGCTTATCGCCTTTAGTAAGGCTAACGAAATTTCTAATTTTTCGTTTCAAGCAGACATCGGTTACTAAACCTCGCCCCGTTTCCGCATCAACACGGGGCAAATTACCCGCATCCGGGTCACCATTGGGATTGCCGTCTTTTACATCGAACAAGTAAACAAAGTCATAGCGGTTTTCCAAGCTCATCGTAATTCTCCTGATTCATTTGAAGTTTTTTTGGTAAAAAAATCTTGACGTTGATGGTAGTAGCCCACAGCGAACCTGCCTTGATCCTGAAGTGACAGGGTTGCCGGTAGATTGGGTGGAATGTCGGTCATAATTTCCCCCAACAGTTTTTCGAAATTGGTTTTTCGCCCTGGGTTATCGAGTTTTCCGAGATGATGATTTTTTAGCTTAAGCAAGGTGGAGAAAACAGCAACAGGGTTGCTGGAAGCAGAGCCGTAATAACGGTCACGAATGGTTGCATTAATTCCGGGGTTGGCTTCCTCCTGTATTTTCTCCAACGTCGCGAAAAGCCTTCCTAATCTATAAGCTGTATTTGAGTTTTCTTTGTCCAAAGCCACTTTTATTTCCTCCGTATTGTGAAATCGGTTTAAATAAGCCTTGATAATTGCTGCGCGTGGATAATTAACATGTTGTTCTGCTTTACATCGCCGTATGGCAGCAGCGAAAAGTGTGTAGGGATAAGGACGGCCCGAGAGAATGCTTTGCATAACTTCTCCACCCAGATTGGGCGGGATATTGTCGCTTTTTCCCTGGACGGCGACATTAACTAACAATAGAAACAGTGGAAGATATTCCAGTTCATTATTGCCATGGATTATCTGAAGATAATCAAAATGTTTTTTAATGCGTCCGGCAAATTCACTCACAGTCCCCACAATCCAAAAACGGATAGCAATCCTGGCCGCGTTAGGCGATAAACCCAAAACATAAAAAAATTGAGTATCTCTATCATCTTCACTTAACTGTCCACGGTTTACAGCATTAAAAACCGCTTTTACTGCATTGGTATATTTATCGGGATCATCCTTAATATCACTAGGTGTTGTTCCCCAGATGGTTGCGAAACTACTTTCAAATTTGTGATCCTTGGCAGCCCAAAACACTGTAGACGCATCACCCACCTGAAAACGCTGCTCAGAACCTTTACGCAACAGATGATTCAAGGCAGTGGTATAGAAGAAGCTGGCCCGCTTGCCTACAGGAGCATTTAACCCTTGTGATTTTCCAAACGAATTGAACGCATCAAGGTTGAAGGAAACAATATTTGCTCCCGAACTTTGCGCACCCCAGACGCCTTTTATTGATGAATGTAGCCTTTCCGGTTCGTCCCTTTCTCCGGTCACCAGACAAAGAGATGAAGATTCCTGTGGTTTAGTCTCGCGCAAAGTATCGATTACAGCCTGACGTTGACAGACAAGCTGGCTATCTCCTTGTAGCTGGAAACTAATGTTGGGATTGGTTAGAAGATAATCCCAATGAAGGTTATCCTTTAGAGAAGCAGGGTCAAAACTGGACAAGAATTTTAAAAGGGATTGCACACCTTTATCGCTGGCAGCAGGCTCATCAAGTGATTTTATTCGTTTTATAAATTCCGCATGTTGTTCTGCAACGCGTTCCGGTTTGCCTTTGGTATCAATGCCAAAGACATACTCGACGTTATCCCAAAACAGGTTGGCTGCAACGCCGGATGTTTTTTTAACACCCTGAGGCACTATATATTCAGTCGAGCTTGATTCTTTGTCACTGACGCGGAGCTGTACAAGACTTCCTTGCTCATTTATCTCCGCAATAACAGGAATAAGTTTAGTTTCAAACCCAAAGGGAGGTAACGCGCCTTCATTTGCGCCAGATTTGCGTTCGTAATATTGCGTGAGTGCCTGCAAGATCATCCCCGTACCTCCTCACTGTTCCATTCAGGGATATCAATTACACCGGCATTCATTTCGGCATTGAAGAAACGCGGGCTCGGGTTGTTGAGATCGAAAAAATCCATGTCATATAACATCCAGCCGAGTTCTTTGTTCTCAGAAATTGCAGGATAAATGGACATTTCATTTTCCAGATCATCTTGTTCTATAAACCGGAAAGAGCAGGAAAACTCGCGAGTACCCAGATAGGGTTGATTAAAACATTGCCCCTTGCGTGCACGTCGCTTAAACATTTCTGCGAATTTAGTGAATGAGTTTTCAGAAGTTTCGGAGTCGGCACACTGTAAATGCGGATAATGATGAATGTGTTTGCTGTCGTCCTGTATGGTGAATTTGGCGTGCAGCCGGTAAGCGACGTCTCTTAGAAACAACCCGGCTCTTTGCTGACGCTCATCTTCAACCAGTATTTGGAGGCTGGCATTGCCTCCATTCATCGCAGTAGAAATATTCCTACTGCTGATGATTGAACCTACTTCATTGCGGCGGATATTGACCCAGCGCACTGGCTTGAGAACTTCAATCTTTGAGATCTCCCATTTTATTGCGGGTTTCCATAAGACAGCTTCAAATATTGCCCTTGCTGCAGAAGGAGTGATCACGTCATAAGAAACCCGTTCAACCTTCATTTCGGGCCGGGTAAAGCAGGCAAAATCACCTTGAGTCTCAAGACAAAACATAATAAACCTCCTAAATATTAAAGACTTACCTGCCTGATGACAGGTAAGTCTCGTTCCTACCTGATGTTTCAGTTTTATTGTTTCAATCCACTCTCAATAGTTTGGGAGTGGATTAGTATATCTTATGTTTCAGTGTTATTGAAATTAGTTTTTTAACAGGCTATGATTCCACTCCATGAAGGACTTCGTATTGATATTGATAATTCTGGCCAGAATGCCTCCAAGCCGATTTTGGGGGATATTCATCTTGATTTGTATTGCTTTCACCACTTTCATCCTTCTTTAGCCTAATAGGGAATAAACATTCACCATCAAAATACAGAGTTGCTTGCATTTAATTTAAAATCTTCAACCAACAAACCAAGGTCATCACTATAAACTCCCGAGCTTGACTGGGCATAAAATCCTTTACATATTTCTTGAATATCACCGCGATTGAGCATTGCTTCAAACTGGTATTGATAGATCGTCACGGTGAATCTTTGTAACTTCCTTAATAACTCGCGATATGGTTGCCCCTTTGACAGAATGTTAATCAGAGAATCGCCTTCTCCGTAACGCACGAATACTGGCACTGTATCTTTATCGTCAATCATCCTGAATCGCTGTGCTGCTGTACGAAACTGAATTCGTCCCTCTTTCGCAGCTTGTTGCAATTTATTGAGTACGCCAAATTTGTCATGTTCTCTAACGCTGGCAAAAAACTGTTCAAAGTAACGCTGAAAGGTATCAGGAGCCTGAATATCACCTGTAAAGCCGGTTAGTATAGACACAGCAGTATGGGTTGCTGTAGAGAGCATGCATTTGGGCGGCTCGGTCGGTGGAACAAAAACAACCACCTCGCCTTTATCCAGGTTGCCTTCACGATTGCAGCGTCCGGCAGCCTGCACAATGGAATCTAAACCAGCAAGTGCGCGGTACACTATGGGGAAATCAAAATCCACACCGGCTTCAACCAGTTGAGTGCTAATGACTTTTGTGGGTTCGTTGTGTCCCGACTTTAACCGTTCTTTGATTTCCTTAATGATCTGCGATCTATGCTCAGCGCACATGAGTGCAGAAAGATGAAGCGTGCCTTTTGGCATTTTCTCCCATAATTCCTTGGCATCTTTTCTTGTGTTTACGATTGCCAGGATCGACTCGTGGCCTATTAATTCTTCCGCTATCTCGTCCCAGCTTTGGGAATGGCTGAAATTATCAGGCAACCTGTAACGGACACGGTTAAGTTGGTTATAATAATTCTCTGGCGAGTCAATGATTTCTTCACTAGAGATGCCTTGCAGTAACTTTTTACCAAACGGACTGATGTGTTCTTTGAATCCCGGTGGAGTTGCTGTAGTTATTACAAAAGTCACTCCGTAATACTGGTTTAGTGACTGAATAATATGACGAATAGGATTCAGTTGCTCTGGAGGTAATAATTGAATCTCATCCAGCACGATGACGCTATTCACCAAATTATGCAGTTTTCTACAACGACTGGTTCTGGCGGCATAGAGTGATTCAAATAGTTGAACTGTTGTGGTTACAATTAGTGGAGCATCCCAATTTTCTGTGGCTAGCCGGGACCAGCTATTTTCATTTCTTTCTTTGTCAGGCTCAGTATTGCTATGGTGTTCAATTAATATGTCACCAAGCGGCTTGAATATGTCACGAAAAATATTCGCTGTTTGTTCAATGATGCTGGTATATGGGATCACATAGATGATTCGCTGCTTGTTATGCTTTGCAGCGTGCTCTAGTGCAAAGGCTAGGCTTGAAAGTGTTTTACCTCCACCGGTCGGTACCGTCATGGTATAAACGCCAGTTTGACCAATGGCTTTATTACGACAGGCTGTAAGTATCTCGGAACGAATATGATTGACCGTTGTATCCTGGGCTTCGAGTTGAAGCGATTCCATATATTGATTAAAATAGGGCAATAATTCTTGTGGAATAACACTCTGTATTCTGGTTGTAGTTTTATCGGGTGACATAAAGCTTTCAGTATCCAGAAAATCTGCATCAACCAAACAAGAGAAAAGCATGCGTATCCATAAGTGTAAATCTTCTGGATGCCCTAATGGCGGGGTTTTTGGCAACACACCATTCAATATGTTGTCTGGAATTTTTTGTTCCAATGCTTCTCGTAACAGATCTTTGTCGGCTTGGAGTATTTCCCGAAGCGCCCTCCCTTTGGCATCATCGGTCTCGAAATCTGGCAGTCCTGCATGATGCCCTGCAATTAAGTAGGCCAAGATGGCGCCACGTGGACCAAGTTTTTCCATAGCGTATAGCGCACCTGTTGATGCATGCGCCGTGATTGGGTTGTTTTCACTTGTGATATGTGCATCAGGAACATAGCCACTACCCTTCTTGATATGAACCTGGAACGCTGGCCGGTATTTTCCAAGGTCGTGCCATAATCCAGCCGGATTTGCCCAATCCTCACTTCCGAACGCCCGTGCAAATCCACCAGCTTTTTGAGCGACTTTATGTAAATGCTCATCCAATGCATGCTCTACCCACTGGCCATTTTCATCCTGCCTGACATGAGCGATGTAGTTCTTGGCCATATAGAGTAATTAAGAACGATGCCAAGATAACGTGATTAAACAATGGCTGATAAAATTAGATAAGAATTTTTTGTAATCCATTATTTCCCCCAGATAATTTTTATTGTCCACCATCCGGCAAGGCCCCCATGCATTGCCCAACCCCAAAGATACTTGGCTGAACCAATAATCATTTCTTCTTCCTCTTTTTCTTAGGCAATGTCCTTTTTGTGGTGGGCGGGAGAAAACTCTCTCCGGTAACAATCTTTTTGCCTGTTGTGTTTTCCAGTTCCTGCCGCGCTTTTTTGGCGATACCGCCGCCTTTTTTACCGGCCCCCTTGTTTTCCCGCATGCCGGTGGCGTTGACGCTCTCGGCAATCTGCCGGGTGGAGAGTTCGGCCAGCGCGGTAAAGATGAGTTCGGCTTCGCTCATGTGGTCTCTGAGGTTCTGGTCTTTCAGGCCTTTCAACGCCTTGTGGGTTTTTATCGAAATATCCGTCCATTCCTGATGAATCAGATTGGTGAGGATGGCGTATTCTTCTTCCTTGTTTATTTCATGGGTTTTCCAGTAATCGGTGAGCTTGTTGCGGGTTTCCTGGCCCATCATCCGCTGCTGTATCCACTTTTCGCTTCTGCCATGCTGTTGCCAGTATTCCCGCGCCCGGTCCAGCGAGCGTTCCGGATCGGCCATGTCCTGCATGCGTTCATGGCCGACCTTGGCCAGCCAGAGCTTGATCGGTTCGGCCTTGGGGCTGGGGATGGACTGAATAAGCCGCAACAGTGTTTCGGCGGTGGCGGTGTCGGTTAGCCTTTGTTTCCCATCATGCGCGGCCATTTTCAACTGGTGACAATTTGTCACCGATTGGCTGCCTTCCTTTTTCAGCCGTTCTTTCAGCTTGTTCCAGTATTTGCGGGCGGTTTGATAGTCAGGCTGCTGAATGAGCACCTGAATGATATCCACCACCGAGAAGTACCAGGTCCCGGTATCTTCGTCATACACCCTGCGGATCGGGTAATCTTCAAATACGGCCAGTGAGTGGTCATTATTCATCATTGCACCTTTTTTATTTATATTGTTGTCATGAATAAAATACGAGATTCAGTCAGGATGTTTATTCAACTGGATTCCGGATAACCACTGCGTGGTTTCCGGAATGACGGGATCTGGCCGGAAGCGGGTGGATGCCATGTGTGATAGGGATATAGATCTTTCCAATGATCCGGAAATAACACCAGAGCAATTTGCTAATGCCATTGTGCGCAAGGGTTTGTAACCTCTTGCATAAAAGAGATAGATCACATTCAGATCCGGCGTCGCTATGCTGGAATGGAATTTGGTGCAGTCCATGATGTTCCCTGTTAATTATTGTTGCCCGCATCCGGCAGAGCCCCCAAATAATAAATATAGTCCAATTTTAAAATGATCCA
>DATBVZ010000611.1:0-10711 GCA_036515095.1 Cyclobacteriaceae bacterium
AGTTACGGTGATGCGAAGGAGGATTGGTTTACTTTTTGAGCCCTGAAGGGTCGGCATATGATAACCCGGGTGTAAGACCGAAGGTCACAGCCCAGGGTTACCAGTCGAGGACAGCGGATTGCTTGCATACTGACTGACTGCCCCCGCTGAAGGCCAGCGCGAGGCAGACACCCACACACCCACACCTGTGTAATATCCTTTTATCAATAACGTTTTAGAGGTATGAAAAAAGTGCTTCTTTTAGCCATCCTTGGCTTTCCTGCCCTGGTTGTTGCACAGGAACAACAATACCCGGATCCTCCCGCCGAGCGGCAGTTTACCGTCGACACCCCCGTGACCCTGGATTTCAATGAGGAGGAGGAGGTCGTGCAAAAGCCCAAAAAGAAGAAACCAAAAAGGAAGGTCTATTACGGCATCAAAACGCGGAAAGGTTTTACCAAAAAAGGTTTCGGCGACCGGGTAACGTACGAGTTGTTCCATTATCTCAAAAATCCCCAACGGCCCGAGACGTTTGTCCGCGACATCTATTGGTATGATTTCACCCGTCGTGAAATACGGAAAACCATCGCTTTCGATCCCGAAAAGGGTGTGCTCCTGCACGGGCCCTACGAGAAGCGGCAGGGCGAGATCGTGTTGGAATCAGGAATATTTTACAAAGGAACGAAGCACGGACGCTGGATGCGTTACGACAGGGACAGTGTACTGCTGGACAAGGAAAAGTATTACAAAGGCTGGCCGAAAGAATCGCTGGTGAGCTATTATGATCCGGGTACGCATAAGAAAATGAAAGAGATCACACCCATCGAATACGGGGAGAAGGAAGGATTCTACTACCGTTTCTTTGAGAACGGAAAAATTGCCGTCACCGGTGAATACCAGTGGGATCAGCGGGTGGGCGACTGGATTGAAAACTATCCCGACGGAAAGCGGAAGCGAATCATAACCTATCCGGAAAAACCGTTCGATGAAAATCTCATTTCCTATATCAAGGTTGAATGGGACCAAAAGGGAAAGGAGATATACCGAAATAACAAATTGGCAGCCAACTGAAAGGAAGATTGAAGAGCCTGCCTGCCACGCGCTGGCCTTGTGCAGGGCAGGCAGGTTGAAGAGTTGAAGAATTGCCGCCGTCGCTTGCCAGGACCAGGTTCGGACATATGCTATTCTTCAACCTTAATTTATGGCGTCTTCGAACTGCATGATTTCCGGCGGATCATTGAGCTTTACGGCCACTATATCGAAGCGCACGTGACCTTGCCAGTCGGTTGAAAAAATATAATGTTCCGCCGCCTGGAACACCTTCCTTGATTTTTTCCTGTCCACAAACTGTTCGGGATCCCCGTATTCATCCGAGCTGCGCGTTTTCACCTCCACAAAAATGAGCCAGTCGCCGCGCCTCACAATAAGGTCGATTTCCGACTTCCCGAAACGGTAATTGCGGCAAACAACCCGAAAGCCTTTGCTCACGAGAAAATCTGCAGCCAGTTGTTCTCCTTTCGTTCCGGTTTCGATTTTATCGGTCATGATATTGTCATACCTTTGAACGGGAAATTAAGCATTATGTCAGCGACATTAAAGCACATCGAAGAATTTACCCGGCAATTAGCCGATGCGTTAAAAATGGGGCAGACCATGGACCTCCACAGGCCGGGAAGCGATACGCGAAACATTGTGATCGCCGGGATGGGTGCGTCCGGCACGGGCGCCAACCTTATCGAATCGCTTACGTTTGGCCGCGTGCCCATTCCCATAACCATTTGCAAGAGTTATAACCTGCCTCAGTTCGTCAGCCCGCATACCCTTTTCATCGCCTGCTCGTACACGGGCAATACCGAAGAGACTATTGCCGCCACGCATAAGGCTATCCTCAAAAGGGCCAGCGTAATTGTCATCGCCTCAGGTGGTAAACTCCTGGAACTGGCGAAAGAGTACAATCTCTTCTACTTTCAGTTGCCTGCCGGCGCCGACAGCACAAGAAACATGATCGGTTATACCATGATCGCTTTATTGTATGCGCTCTATCACACCAACCTGATCGGCGCCGTCTTTATCAAGGAAACGGAAAATGCCATTGAATACCTCGACAGGGGCGAGAAAGCCATCCGCGTGGAGGCGGAGCTTATAGCGAGGAAGCTCAAGGGAAAATTGCCTGTGATCTATTGTGATGCCCGGATCCACGCTATGGCTATGCGTTTCCAGCAGCAGTTGAATGAAAACGCCAAACACCTGGCACACGTAAACGTCTTCCCCGAGATGAATCACAACGAGCTCACTGGCTGGCAATATCCCGAATCCGTACTACCCATGCTTCAGGTGGTGTATCTGTATACCGACCATGACCACGAACGGGTGGAGAAACGGATGGAAATTTGCCGTGCCATTTTTGAAACAAAATCCAATCCGATCATCGACATCGTGGCCGAAGGCGCTTCCCTGCTCGAGCAATATTATTACCTGCTCCATCTCACGGACTGGATATCCTATTTCCTGGCCCGGGAGAATGGCGCGGAACCGGACCCTGCAGAAACCCGTTTGTATCTGAAGCAGGAACTGGATAAGACATCGTGAATGCTATAATCAACCGCAAAGCCCGATTCGAAGACCTGGGCTTAATGGATTACAAGGAATGCTGGGATTACCAGACCCGTCTTTTTGAACAGACCCTACGTACCAAGCAAGCCAACAGAGACCGCGCCCCCAGCGGTCAGAAGCCCACGCCCAATCACGTCCTCTTCGTTGCGCATCCCCACGTCTATACCCTGGGAAAAAGTGGCGATCGGAGCAATCTGTTGATCCCGGAGGATGACCTTCGCTCCATAGACGCATCATTTTTTCACATCAACAGGGGAGGCGACATCACCTATCACGGACCCGGGCAGGTCGTAGGATACCCGATACTTGACCTGGAGAATTTCTTCACGGACATCCACCGGTATATGAGAGGCCTTGAAGAGGCAGTAATTCTGACCCTTCGTAACTTTGGGATCCGGGGGGGAAGGATAACCGGGATGACGGGGGTATGGATTGATGCAGGCACCAACCGGGAGCGAAAGATTTGCGCTTTGGGTGTGAAAGCAAGCCGATGGGTAACAATGCATGGCTTCGCATTCAACGTCAACACCAACCTGGCTTATTTTGACAACATCGTTCCCTGTGGTATCAGGGACAAGGCCGTAACTTCAATGGCAAAAGAGATGGGTGCCAATCCGGACATCTCAGCCGTAACCAGCCTGCTGAAAGAAAACATTGCCCGCGTGTTCGGCATAGAATGGATATGACCTTTGGATACCGGTCAATTTCTCACTTTGCCGGCTCTTGTCCTCCACTACACTGCCGGCACCGGTCATAAAATCATTACTTTAGAGCCTGAAAAAAGAAAATGAACCCTGAACTGCGCGACGTACTCCTGCTCGACATCGAGACAGTTGCCTGTACCGACAACTATGAAGCACTGGATGAACGGCTGAAAACGCAATGGGCACGAAAGGCAGCATACCTGCGTCGTGAAAAGGAAGAAACTGACGGAGACCTTTTTAACGCCAGGGCGGGTATCTATGCAGAGTTCGGGAAAATTGTCTGTGTGGCCGTGGGAAAGTTCCTGGAAAACGAGCGGGGCGAGCAGCTTCTGCGGATCAAAGCCTATTCTGACCACGACGAACACAAGCTGTTATCCGAGTTCAAGTCCATGCTCGACCGCACGGACCCGATGGCAACAAAGTTGTGCGCTCACAACGGCAAGGAGTTTGACTTCCCCTATCTTTGCCGTCGTATGCTCGTAAACGGAATTGCCCTGCCTGCTGTGCTCAATCTTTCGGGCAAAAAACCCTGGGAAATCCTGCATCAGGATACGATGGAGATGTGGAAATTCGGGGACTTTAAACACTTTACCTCGCTTGATCTGCTCGCCGCAATTTTTAATATTCCGTCGAGCAAGAACGGCATGGACGGCAGCCAGGTTAACCGGGTCTATCACCAGGAAAAGGCACTGGAAAGAATAACCGATTATTGCTTGCGGGATGTGGTGGTCCTGGCACAACTGTATTTGCGGCTGCTGGGACAGCCCATGATTGAAGAAACCAATATAATTTTAGCGTAAACCCTATGGGAACAAGCAGAAAGAAACTGAAGGGCGTGGGAAAGAGGGATGGCAATGTGACTAAACTTGTTCCTGCAATCATGGAGCTGTTTGACAAGAGTCCCGGAAAGGCATACAGCATTCAACAGATTGCAAAAAAGATTGGCCTGAAGAAGAAGGATGATATCAAGCATGCTACCCTGCTTATCCACCAGCTTGCCGAAAAAGACAAGCTTCGGCAATTGGCGAACGGAAGTTATACCGTAGTCAGCAAACTTGCCGAGGCTGTAGGGCAGGTCGATCACGTAAGTTCCCGATTTGCTTATGTGAAAACCGGCGACGACCAGGCCGACGTATACATCAAGTCACGCGATCTGAATTCTGCCGTGGATGGCGACACCGTCAGGATCAGCATTTTCCGCACGCGGCATGGTGAACACCCGGAAGGCAAGGTTACTGAAGTGGTCAGGCGAAACCGAAACCGGTTCGTGGGAAGACTTGAACTATCCCCCAATTTCGCATTTGTAAAACCCGATTTCAGAAAGATACACGACGACTTCTTTGTCTCGATGGAGAACATAAAGGGCGCGAAGTCGGGAGACAAAGTAATTGTTGAGGTGACTGCCTGGGCTGAGGGCGACAGAAGTCCTGAGGCGAAGGTAGTCGAGATACTGGGAAAGGCCGGCGAAAACGAAGCTGAAATTCATTCGATAATGGCGGAGTTCGGTCTTCCGTTCCGGTTTCCCGAAAAGATCTTGCACGAATCCAAAGCAATAGATGAAGGAATTTCATCGGCTGAGATCAGGAAACGAAGGGACTTCAGGGCCATCACTACATTTACCATCGATCCGGAAGACGCAAAGGATTTCGATGACGCCCTGTCGTTCCGTAAACTTGACAACGGTAATATGGAAGTCGGCATTCATATAGCCGACGTAACGCATTATGTCACACCGGACACTGGCCTGGAGGAAGAAGCCTTTGACCGGGCGACCTCCGTTTACCTGGTGGATCGCACTATTCCTATGCTTCCCGAACGACTCTCCAACGAACTTTGCTCGCTGAGGCCGGAAGAGGACAAACTGACCTTTTCGGCAGTATTTGAACTTGATCGTCACGCGAAAATCATCAACGAATGGTTCGGCCGCACCATTATCCACTCCAACAAACGATTTAGTTACGAAGAGGCCCAGGATATCCTGGAGTCCGGTACAGGAATATTTTCCGGCGAATTGATCACCCTGAACAACCTGGCCCACAAACTGCGAAAAGATCGGTTTGCCCGGGGTGCCGTTAACTTTGAGACCACTGAAGTGAAATTCAACCTCGACGAAAAAGGAAAGCCCCTGGCCATTATTCCGAAGGTGCGAAAAGACGCACATAAGCTGGTGGAAGAGTTCATGCTCCTGGCCAACAAGCAGGTTGCTGCGTTCGTCTATAATAAGAAGAAGGGAGAAGAGCGAAACATTTTTGTATATCGCATTCATGATTTTCCGGACCCGGAGAAGATTCATGACTTCGCCCTGTTTGCACGGCAATTCGGGCATAACCTTCAGATAGAAGAAAAATCCATCTCCAGGTCGCTGAACAAACTCATGGACGAAATTGAAGGCAAGCCCGAGCAGAACGTGCTTCAGCAACTTGCCGTCCGGTCGATGGCGAAAGCAAAGTATTCCACCGAGCAAAAGGGGCACTTCGGTTTGGCGTTCGCGCATTATTCACACTTTACCTCGCCGATCCGCCGCTACCCCGACATGATGGCTCATCGCCTTCTGCAACATTACCTGGATGATGGCAAACTGGTGAACAAGGCTACCCTTGAGATGAAATGTGTCCATTCGTCCGAGCGGGAGAAGCGAGCGGCCGATGCGGAACGTGCTTCTATCAAATACAAGCAGGTCGAGTTCATGACCTATGCAGAAGACAGGGATTATGACGGACTTATTTCCGGGGTAACCGAATGGGGTCTTTACGTGGAGATCGTTGAAACGAAATGCGAGGGCATGATCAGGATGGCTGATCTTACCGACGATTTTTATGATTTCGATGAAAAGAAGTACAGAATAGCGGGACGCAAGAAGGGGAAGGTATACACCCTGGGGGACAGGGTTTCCGTACGAATCAAGAAAACAGACATCGATAGAAGGCTAATCGACCTTGTGTTCGCTGCTCCGGCGGCACCTGTAAACAGGAAATCCAGGTAATGAAACTACCCCTTGCACCATACAGCGACCTCCTGGAAAGGGAAATCCATGCCATGCAATTCGGGAAGCAACCGCTGACCCTCTACGAGCCCATCCGGTATATGATGCGGCTGGGGGGAAAGCGAATCCGGCCCATGCTGACCTTGCTTGCCTACTCCCTGTTCAAAGGCAACGTAAAGGACATAGTACCCTATGCCGCCGCCGTTGAGGTCTTTCATAATTTCACCCTGATGCATGACGACATTATGGACAAAGCCCCTCTGCGCCGGGGCAAGCCCACCATCCACGAAAAATGGAATCTCAGTACAGCGATCCTTTCCGGTGACGTAATGCTGGTCAAGGTATATGAAGTATTCAGCCGGCTGGAGCCAGCGACTTTTAAGGTGACTGTCAGGTCCTTTAACGCGTGTGCTACTCAGGTATGTGAGGGCCAGCAATGGGACATGCACTTCGAAAATGCCAGCCGTGTTTCGGAAGCGGAGTACATCCAGATGATACGGTCCAAGACGGCAGCCTTACTGGGCTTTAGCCTGGAACTCGGCGCTATCCTGGCCGACACCTCCGAAAATGACCGTAAGCTCCTGCGGGAATTCGGAATCTGCATCGGAATTGGATTTCAGCTTAAGGACGATCTGCTGGATGCTTATGGAGATCCCGAAAAATTCGGCAAGCAAATAGGCGGTGATATTATTGCTAACAAGAAGACATTCCTGCTCATTAAGGCATTGGAGAAGGCCGGTCCTGCGGAGAAAAGGGAACTTAAGAACTGGATGCTGGCTGCACGTTTCAACAAAAGAAAAAAGGTGGAGGCCGTCATCCGCATTTACGACAAGCTGAAGGTACCCAATCACTCCCAGCGAAAAGCGGACCAATACTTTGCCAAAGCATTTCGCTTGCTGGATTTGTTTCCGGAATCACCGGCAAAAGAAAGCCTTCGCGCATTTACACGCATGCTCATCGACCGGCAGAACTGATGAAGAAGTTACTCCTCTCTCTATCCACCTTCATCTTCTTCTTATTCCTAACTGCCTGCGAATCAGATGATAAGGTAAACGTATGCCACGAGGGAAAAATTATCAGGATCAACATCCATGCTGTACCGGCCCATCAGGGACACGGAGATGCAGTGGATATGGATAGTGACGGCTATTTTACCGGCGATAACGCATGCAGTGAGCCTGACTGTGATGATACAGACGCTTCTGTAAATCCCGGAGCCGATGAACCCAATAACTGCGCTCAAGATCCCTGCAGCATTACCAACCTGGAAGTCCTGAATGCTACTTGCACGGATCCGGACCCGACTTACGATTTACAGCTTCGTATCACGTACAGCAATCCGCCTGCGGCTGGTACGCTCGATGTTACCATAGATGGTGCATTAACATCGTTTGCAATCGGTACATCTCCCCAGACCGTAAATATCTTCGGACTGCCTCCGACAGGTATAGGCGTGGATGTCAGCACCAGCTTCTCAGATGATCCGTCGTGCGAGCTAACGGTTGATGATTTGTACGAAGCTCCGGATTGCGGATTGTAATAGCTGGATTTGTGGTAGTATCATCCAATCCAGGAGAAGCTCTTAGCGATCACACTTCTTCGTATTCCTGTCCGGCTCGTGTATCAGGCCCATGCAACTACCTACAAACTTCGTGAATGCCAAACGACCTCGTTTTGCAAGTAACCTCCAATTCCAAAACGAAAGCACCTGGAGTATTAAGAGGGTAAAAATTGGTAAGTTTATAAGACTTGTTGGCGAATAACACGGGCTAAGGAGACAACCTGTCAGCACCTGCGAACAACGACGCACAGACGATATGAACAAGCTTGTAATAAAAAAAACGATCTTATTCGGTTTAGGCTATGTAACGATTAAGGGGCTTGTTCTATTGATTATGGGTGGGGCATTATATCAACGTGGATATTGGAACAATTGGTACCTAATTGCGATACCCATCATCGGAATAACTACCTTCTCTGATAAGGCGGAAGATCAAAGCAAAGAAAAATAAAACTTAAGTTATGTGGGCCACTGATTCATTATGGTTTGAGGTCGCTATTGTCAGCGTACTATTCGCCATCGGTAATATGGTGATGGGGCATTTCGAAGAACGAACTCCGAAAATTAGAAGAGTGGGTAAATACCTGTTGATTATGCTGGTAATCTGTGTCCTTTCAGCTTACGTTGGAAGATGGACAGCCATGATCGTCCTGGGCGTTTCGTTTGTCCCTATTCTTTATATTCACGGCTATTATTTGCCGAAGAAAAAAGGCATCAATGGCTGGACCGGCGAACCTAAAAGCAAGTACTATGAATTTCGCAACTGGAATAAAGATATTTTTTCAAAATAGCGTTGGGCACCTCCCTTTATTCAAGGAACTTTTAACGATAATACCTCGGCCCTAAGTCCGGCTTTAAAATCAAAAAGCCAAGAAATTCTTCCCACACCCCAACCACCCGCCACAATTTTTTCAAATGCTTTTTGAAACGGCTCATCCTTCCCCTATATTTCTTCACCTGAAATCCACCTTATGAAACCGCTGGTCTTTTCGAAGCTTTCCGTCATGATGTTCCTGGAGTATTTCGTCTGGGGCGCGTGGTATGTGACAATGGCAACCTACATGTCGCAGTACCTGAATTCGACGGGTGCACAGATCGGCGCGGCGTACAGCGCCCTCGCCATCGCGACGATGATCTCTCCGTTTTTTGTGGGGATGGTGGCCGACCGGTATTTCGCCGCGCAGCGGATCATGGGCTGGATGCACCTGGCGGGTGCTGTATTGCTTTTCCTCGCTACCCGGGTTGACGACAACATCGTCTTTTACTTCGTCATTCTGTTCTACTCCCTGCTCTATATGCCGACGATCGCCCTGTCCAACAGCATCGCCTTTCAGCAAATGACGGATCCCGGAAAACAATTTCCATGGATCCGTGTCTTCGGCACGCTGGGCTGGATCGTCGCGGGACTCATGATCGGGATCCTGGGCATCGAAAAAACTCCCTTCACCTTCCAGATGGCTGCGCTGGCGTCGCTGGCGCTGGGACTCGCCAGCTTCATCATGCCGGATACACCCCCCAAAGGAAAAAGCGCAAAAGCCTCCGACGCCTTCGGGTCAGTTGCATTTCTCCTTTTCAAGGACAAACCTTACCTTATCTTCATCATAGCTGCCATCCTGGTCTGCATCCCGCTTTCCTTCTACTACGGATTCGCTAACCTGTTCCTCAACGACATAGGGATGGAAAACGCTGCCAGCAAGATGGTACTGGGCCAGATCTCCGAAGCGGTCTTCATCCTGGCAATCCCCTTCCTCTTCAACCGCATCGGGGTAAAAAATATGCTGCTGATGGGCATGGCCGCATGGATCCTGCGGTACATTTGCTTCGCCTACGGCAACGTCGACGTAAACCTGTGGATGCTCTACGCCGGCATTATCCTGCACGGCATCTGCTATGACTTCTTCTTCGTCACGGGCTATATGTACACGGAAAAGAAAGCAGGAGAAAAGATCAAGAATGCGGCACAGGGCCTGTTCACCTTTGCAACCTACGGTGTGGGTATGTTTATCGGCACCTGGTTCTCCGGACTGACAACCGATTATTACACCGTGGACGACCAGCCGCAGTGGATGCAGATATGGTTCGTTCCGGCGTTCATAGCCATCGCCGTATTGATCTACTTTGTCCTGTTCTTCCGGGAGAAACGGGAGATCAAGCCAGCAGAAGCCGGCGTGACAGCCGTTTATACTGAGTCAAATAAAACATAACACCTAACTATTTTTCTATGAAGATTGCTATGCTGGGGTCCGGTTTCATCGGACGATTTTATGCTGATTCGATACAAGGTAAGCGAAGCAAAGACCGAATTGTAAGCATCTATTCGAGAAGGGAATCAACCGCAAAAAAGTTTGCGGAAGACTATGGTGTTGCTCACGTGACGATCGATATGGAAGAGTCCATCGCCCATCCGGATGTCGACGTGGTATGCATTTCACTCCCCAACAACAAGCACGAGGAGGCCGTAATGCTCTGCTGCAAGCACAAGAAAGCCGTGATCTGCACCAAGCCGCTGGGAAGGAACGCAGCAGAGGCCCTGCGCATGATGCAGGCGGTGGAGAAGGCCGGGATCTTCAATGGCTACCTCGAAGACCTGGTTTACGCCCCCAAGTCCTTAAAGGCGATTGAAACGGTGCAGAGCGGTGCATTGGGCAGGATACTGTGGGCTAAATCCCGCGAAACGCACCCGGGGCCGCACAGCGACTGGTTCTGGGACCTGGAACAGGCCGGCGGAGGCGCCATACTTGACCTTGGCTGCCATTGCGTGGAGATCACGAGGAGTTATATCGGCAAAGACATTTTACCGGTAGAAGTCATGTGCTGGGCGGATACGCAGGTAAAACCAATCGAAGCGGAAGATCACGCAATCGCCCTGGT
>DATBVZ010000612.1:0-12827 GCA_036515095.1 Cyclobacteriaceae bacterium
CCATGAAAACCTTGTACGCAAAATTGTCACAGCATTAAAAGAGTTCGACAATGTCATATACGAAATCTGTAATGAACCTTACTGGGGGGGAGTAAAAATGGATTGGCAGCATCACATTGCCGGCCTTATCCGCGAAACCGAAGACAGCCTGGGTGTGCGTCATTTAATTTCCCAGAACATTGCCAACGGATCCGGTATCATAACTGATCCGCATCCCGCTGTCTCGGTATTCAATTTCCATTATGCGACGCCCCCGGTTGCGGTGAGCCAAAATTATCACCTCAACAAAGTAATTGGAGATAATGAAACTGGCTTCGATGGCAACAGCGACAGCACGTACCGCGTTGAGGGATGGGAATTCATCCTTGCAGGAGGGGGGCTGTACAATAACCTGGACTATTCCTTTACAGCGTCTCATGAGGATGGAACTTTTCAGTACCCTTCATCCCAGCCGGGAGGAGGGAGCAAGGCGTTGCGGGAACAATTGGGTTACCTAAAGGCGTTCATGGACCTTTTCAATTTTATCCGGATGAAACCCGATTCTTCGATCGTTACCAGCGGACTATCACCCAGGGTTAGGGTTCATGTACTTGCGGAGGAGGGAAAACAATATGCTGTCTATGTCTTTGGGAAGAATCAGTCCAGCCTCGCCATGAAACTGCCCCCGGGAAATTACCTCGTGGAATCGATGGATCCTGTTTCCGGGAAGTATACAAGCCGGAAAAAATTGAAACATTCCGGAGGGCAGGCCTCCGTTGCATTGCCCGCGTACGGTTATGATCTTGCCCTTCGCCTGACTGCCGAAGACCCGACGGGGAAATAGCCGTGTACCTTAGGGCATAGTGTTGCCGCCGTTAACGGTAAACCGCTGCCCGGTGATGAACTTCGCGGCATCAGATGCCAGGAATGCAACCATTTCGCCGATGTCTTCCGGCTGGCCCATATGACCGAGCGGAACCCTGTGGGCATAGTCTTGTTTGAAGTCTACCGGATCATTGGCATGCATCTCAGTAGGAATCCATCCCGGTGCAACCAGGTTCACCGTGATCCCGAATGGACCAAGTTCATTAGCCCACGATCGTGTCAACCCCAGTTGTGCTCCCTTGGCGGCGACGTAGTTGCTGAATCCGGGAATGCCGCGCTCAAAGACCTCCGACCCGATATGAATGATTCTTCCGTATTTTTTCTTTTTCATCGAAGGTAACACCTGTTGTGCAAGCAGCAGGGGACTTTTGGCAAAAAACCGGAAATGGTCCAGCATATCCGTCCAGGTGAGTTCTTCGATGGGCTTATGAACATGGATGAGCGTTGCATTGAGTACGAGTATGTCCACTTCGCCAAGTCTTTTTACAACGCTGCGGCACAGACCGGTCACCTGACCTTCATCCGTT
This sequence comes from Cyclobacteriaceae bacterium, assembly GCA_036515095.1. GTDB lineage: Bacteria > Bacteroidota > Bacteroidia > Cytophagales > Cyclobacteriaceae > ZC4RG29. The sequence goes on from DATBVZ010000612.1 coordinate 1,392, forward strand.
ACATCAGCCTGGAAAGCCTCCGCCGTTCCACCACGGTCCAGTATTCGTTTCCTGACTTTTTCAGCATCCTCTGCCCGGCTCAGGAAGTTGATGGCAACGCCGGCCCCTGATGCGGCAAGTGATTCGGCTATTGCAGCGCCCAGGCCGCGCGAAGCGCCGGTCACCAGGGCTGTCTTGTTCTGCAGATCGCGTTTCATCGCATGATTCCCTGCTGCGGAAGAAGATTCAATGCAGGGTCAAATAAAATAATATCTTACCGGAAGCCGCGGCTCATTCGAAAAAAGGTACGCCTTCCGGCGCGTATCGGCGCATTCCTTCCTCATTGATCTCAACCCCGACCCCTGGTTTTTCGGACAAGGTAATGAAACCGTTCTCTATCATAGTGCCGTCGTACGTAACGATTTCCTTAAACATGGGATTGTCATGGAAATAGATCTGCCATTCCAGGATCATGAAGTTGGGAACCGAGGCGCATACATGGCACGAAGCCATAGCGCCCAGAAAGGAGGCCACCATGTGCGGTGCAAAAGGAACGTAGTACAGGTTTGAAAGATTTGCGATACGCTGACCTTCGCCCAATCCACCTGCTTTCTGCAAGTCCGGCATGATGATATCGACGGCGCCGATCTCAAGCAGCCTTCTGAATCCATGCGCGAGGTACAGGTTCTCGCCTGCGCAAATGGGGGTGCTCGTGGAGTCGGCAATAATCTTGTAAGCCTCGGCATTTTCCGCAGGAATCGGTTCTTCCAGCCACATCAGGTTATACGGTTCGAGGCGTTTGGCTGCCTGCTGGCCGGTAACGGCATCGTAACGCCCGTGCATGTCGGCACAGATGTCGATGCCGGGCCCTACCGCTTCGCGGGCGGCAGCGATCTGGTCCACCATACGTTGTAATTCGGCCGGACTGGCCGTCCAGTTGTAGCGATCGTATTTATTCGGATCATTGAACTGGTCAAGGTCGAATTTGATGGCGGTGAAACCCATGCTTTTTGCCCGGAGCGCATTCTCGGCGAAATCCTTAGGCGTGGGAAGGTTGCTTTGGTATAGCGCTGTATCACAGTAAACGCGGATCTTGTCGCGAAACTTACCGCCCAGCAACTGGTATACCGGCAGTCCTAATGCTTTTCCGGCCAGGTCCCACAGCGCGGATTCTATTGCCGACAGCACGGCGACGAACATTCCCGACTGGGCGCCTTCAAAGAACCCGCTTCTGCGAATATCCTCAAACAGCCGGTGCACATTGAGCGGGCTTTTGTCTTTGATGCGCCGCCCGAACATTTTGACCAGGTGGTATGTCCCGGGCGTGGCGTCAACCCCTTCACCGCAACCCCAGATATCCTGGTTGGTGTAAATCTTAACAAAGAGGCTGTGACCACCCCGGATGTATCCACACTTTACGTCGGTAATCTTGAGCTCGCTGGGTGCGGAAAGCTTGGGAGTTCTGTCAATTGCAGTTTCGTAGCTCTTTCCGAAGGTGGATAAGGGTGATAGGGCGCCTGCAAGTGCGCTCGTCATCAGGAATGAGCGTCTGGAGGTTTGGGAATTTTTCACATGAAGGAATTTATAAGTGTTGAATAAGTGGACCCGCCTACCTTACCAGGTCCGGGTTTTGAGCAGTTCCTGTATTTGCTCTTTGGGTACAGGAAGCTCGTCGATATGCGCATTCAGCCATTGCGAGAAATCCTTTTCTATCTCGTCCGACCAGCGTGAATCTATTTGTCCGGGCGTATACTTTTGTTCGCGAAGGCGTTGATGCCCAAACATATCGCGCAACCGCACGATCTCGGAAGTCTTAACCACCCTTTCAACAAGGTGTGGAGGAATAAATACCACGCCGCCATCTCTTCCCAACACGATATCTCCCGGCATTACCGTTGCTTTTCCAATACGAGTGGGTGCATTGATCCCAATCAGCGTTGTGTTAAGCGCGCCATCGGGATTATTGAGGTGGTGCGAAGGATGGTAGCTTCGAAAGAATGAAGTGAAGGAACCGATTTCTTTTAGCCCGTTAATATCACGGATGGCGCCGTTGTAGACAATCCCGTTACCTGATTTCGCATAAATAGAATTGCCCAGGTTGTCGCCGATGGTTGGCCCGTCCTCGTGGGCGCCGAACTGATCGACAACGTATACATCGCCCTTCACGAGCATATCAATTGGCCAGGAGTTTTGCGATTTCACCCGGCCGTCTTTTTCATGGCCTTTTTTGTCAAGCACGCGGTGTATGTCAGGCCGGCCGGGGACAAATGTTGCGGTGAGCGCGCGCCCCACAAGTACGCTGTCGGGATTGATTGTCACCCAGCCGTCTTCATACTGGTGGTTGTAGTTTTCACCCCTGAGAACCGCCCATGCTTCCTCGAGGGTAACGAGTTTCATTCGTTTCAGCAAATCATCCGGAACCTTTGGTCGTCCATCCGGAAAGCGCTCACCCTTCCATTCCGGGGTAAGAAAAATGAGTTCCTCCCTCGAGATCTGCTGCGCATGGGTGGCACCGCAAAGCAGGAGGACAATCACGAAAATGAGATCAGGCTTAATCATGGGTGATTTGCATTTTTTATTTAAGATACATTCCGTCGGTTGAATTGCAACATTTTTGTTTCCGGCGGCGCAACAGGGTCGCATAACGACAAAACATGCACACGGTGATCACTGATTCTACCGGAATTGCTTCAGCCGGAGAAAATCGGTTGTGAACGGAGCAGCGGGATGGATCGTTCGTGATTCTTGTTAGAGATAGGGAATGGTATTTTACGACTACTCTCTTTGATGGTTGGGAATATCTGTCGAACTTGGTTTACGATAAACCCCGGAACATTTATGGATCAGCGCATTATTAATCTGTATGACGAGTACACGCATAAACCCCTGACGCGTGAGTTGTTCATTAAGAAATTGGCGGCCCTTACCGGCAGCACGGCAGCGGCTTTGTCGTTGCTTCCATTGCTGGAAGTGAATTACGCCCAGGCGGCAACTGTTCCGCTGCAGGATGACCGGATATTGACAGAACGGATCTCCTATCCGGGCGGTGGCACCGATGCCATGAAAGCATATGTCGCAAAGCCTAAAGCGGAAAGCAACTATGCCGGGGTAATGGTGATCCACGAGAACCGGGGACTCAATCCTCATATCGAAAATGTTACACGCAGGATGGCGCTGGAGGGATTTCTTGCCATAGCCCCGGACGCCCTTTCTACACAGGGCGGAACGCCGGCCGATGAGGACCAGGCGCGGGGTATGTTTCAGAACCTGGATATGACCCGGACGATCGGCAACTTTGCAAAAGGATTCGATTACCTGAAAACACGAACCGATTGTACAGGCAAATTCGGCTGTGTTGGTTTTTGCTGGGGCGGCGCAATGGCCAACAATATGGCTGTACATGTACCCGAGTTGCTTGCGGCAGCTCCATTTTATGGCCGGCAACCTGAAGCGGATAAAGTGCCGCAGATCAGGGCGGCGTTGCAACTTCATTATGGCGAGCTTGACGAACGAATCAATGCGGGCATACCGGCGTATGAGGAGGCATTAAAGAAAGCCGGCAAAGAATACGAGGTGTTCATATACAAAGGCGCTCAGCATGCTTTCCATAACGATACCGCCCCGACGCGCTATAACGAAGAAGCGGCGAAGCTTGCCTGGAAGCGAACGGTCGATTTCTTCCGGGAGAAATTGAAATAATATAACCACCGATCGGTCACACCTCCTCACCCGGGACTATGCATCGACTTCCGGAGTCTCTTATGTGAGATAAGCGCACGGTACATTCCCGGGAGAATATTCTATTCCATAGGCATGTTGAAGTAACGTCGTTACAACCTTTGAAATCGTCAGTTCATTTCTGTGCATTTGCGGGATAAGCCCCATCATGGCATAGCTGATCGGGTTTACTGAGGGAATCAGGGTTTCCCATTCATAGCCTTCACCCCAGATAATTCCGGGCACCGTTATTTTCAGATCGGCTGACCGGGAGAGCAGGTAATTCAGCATGTCAACCGAGTTATTGGAATTCTGGTTGACGGTATGAAAGATCGGGGTTTGTCCTCCGAATCCATTTTTGTCAAGGCCGGCCCTGGCGTTTACATTTGCCCCATGGTTGAACAGTACCTCTGCGCAGGACACATGGTTGAATTCAGCGCAGATGTGCAGGAGCGTAGCTTCGTACAAAGGCGAATAGGCACATCGGAGTGTATATTTTTTTGAAACGGCTTCAGGGGCATTTTTTAGCTGTTGATCAAGCGATTCCGCATCGTCAAGAAGTACGGATAACAGGATCTTATCTTCAAATTCCAGCCCGTAATCAACAAAGACCCGTACACATTCCCTGAATCTTGATGTACGGGTATATTCGCTTGTCAATTCATAAATTAGCGGTACGCCCTTGTAATGGTCATTGGGACTCACGCCCAGGGAAAAGCATTTCCTTATCCCTTCAACCGAATGGAGTTCTAGTTGTTCAACAAGCTCGGTCAGTGTATCCATTCGCGAATTATTACTGCCTCAAGAGTACCAACAATTTTTCTGCCTGGTTTTGCCGGTCACATTCACTCCACACATCCCGCGTAAAACGGGCCAAAGGGAAATACGCGCACGTCGAAGAGGCGGTTCTTAACAGCAACGTCATTGGCGATGAGGCTGAGTGCCTCTGCTTCGTCTTTGGCCTTCAGTATGATCATGCCGGTCTCACCATACCGGCCCCCAATATCAATTTTCTTTGCCTTGCGAAGTTCTGCAAGATGCAAAGAGTGTTCTTTAAAATAGAGCTGTTCATGCGCTTGTTTCGTTGTGTCCCACCTTTCACCTATCGTAAAGAGCGCTATGAAGTAGGCCGGGTCTTTTTCGACTGCTGTATCCTGGCAGTACCCGGCCGCCGCCGAGGCGATCATAATGACCGGCAAAAGAATGTATTTCATTGTTTTTTAACTTTAAGTCAGGTTTCTTTTACTCAGACCTCTCATAAAAGCCCTCGCATAAGGGGACAGAATTGAAGTCTTCACCCACGTCGCTGCTGAATTCTGTCAATGGCCGTAGCTTCCGATAAACCTCTCCATCGAGACGTATTTCATCAATCGCCACTTTGACTCTCCTCACCGAAGATAGAAAAAAATGACGTCGTGCACCTGCATTCGAATAGTATGTTTCCTGGCAAACAGGCTTGCAGGATAAACGATCGCGGTTAGTTACCCGGCAGGTGACGATTTACATTTTCTCCCATTTTTGATGCATCAGAAGCCGAAAGGCATATTTTCCTGACTCTGGTGTATCCTTTTTCCAAAATCCCGTTATGCAGGTAATCAATTAAAGTCTTATGAGCAATCGATATCTGAGCAACACGTTACCTGCATTGGCACTCCTTGTTTTACAGGCTTGCGGCGAGGACCCGGTTGATCCGGCCGGCAGCATCAATATGCCGGCAACCCCCGGTACTATAGAAACTATCGCGGGAATGGGTCCTGCGGCCTTTGATTATACGGGAGACGGCGGACTCGCCACGGAAGCAAAAATAGGTTGGATCACAGCCATAGCAACGGACGTGTCGAATAATGTTTACATAACTGATGGGGCTTCCAATACAGTCCGGCGGATCAACGCGACCGATGGCATGATTGCCACCCTATCGGGCAAATTCCTCGGATTCAATGTGATTGACCCAACACCCTTTGCCGGTGACGGAGGTCCCGCCAGTTCCGCTCATTTAAATGTGCCGCTATCTATGGCAGTGGATGAGTCGGATAACGTATTCATTATTGATGCAGGCAACAATGTGGTAAGGAAGATATCTTCTGCTGATGGATGGATTTCTACGGTTGTGGGGACGAAAGTACAAGGTTATACCGGTGACGGGGGTCTTGCTATCAATGCAACCCTTTTTAATCCGTACAGCATTGCCACCGACAAGGCGGGGAATCTTTTTCTGGCAGAGTCGGGTAACCATGTTGTACGCATGGTTGAAAAGGCTACAGGAAAGATTACGACCATCGCCGGGAAGGGACCTGACTATCCGGGATATACAGGCGACAACGGTGTGGCCACTTCGGCAACATTAAATGGCCCGAAGGGAATTGCCATCGACGTATTGGGAAATATATACATATCGGATAGCGGCAATAATGTCATCCGCAAGATATCCAACGGGTTGATCACGACGATCGCCGGAACCGGGGAGCCCGGATATTCCGGCGACGGAGGAATTGCAACCGAGGCTACTTTCAGTTCGTTATCAGGCATCGCTGTTGATGCTGGGGGTAACGTTTACATCGCGGACTCGGGAAATAGTGCGATCCGGAGAGTCGATGCGTCCACAGGTAAAATCACAACCCTTGCGGGCAATGGCGACGTGGGCTACTCCGGAGATGGCGGTCCTGCCACATCGGCAGAACTTTCGAATCCGCTGGGCGTGGCCGTAGATACAGACGGGAATGTCTTCATTGCCGATACCGACAACAGCGCCATACGTGTCGTGGCGAGATAAAAAATGAGTGAATGAAGCTCGGTGCGTCTTCTAATATCGTATCGCATAGGTCATGATTTGAAGTCCTTCATCATAGGCTGCACTGACCATCAGCTCCAGTTTACAGCGCTTTTGTGAGCTTCCGAAGAGCCGGGCACCTTGTCCCAAAATCAAAGGATTGAGCTTTACTTTCAGCACATCGATCTGCTCATTGTCCAGAAGCCAGCCGGCAAACTGCCCGCCGCCGCACAGGTAGATGTCTGAACCCGCCTGTTCCCTGATGAGCCGGATTTCCTCAAGGTCAATTTTCTTTATGTGAACCCTTGGGTCCTGGCTGGCAAACGTCAGGCTCGTTGAGAAAATGAAATGGGTCATATGCGGATAGGCTACCTGTCCCGGTTGAAGGCCATACCGGTAGCCGAATTCGTAGGTATTTTTACCCATTATAACCGTGTCAAATTCAGCCAGGTCCCTGAAGTACTTTTCAACGCCATTTCCTCCTTCCACAAACCCACTGATATCGTCATTGGGTGCTGAAATGAATCCGTCCAATGAACTGGCTACGTAGTAGACTATTTTTCTCATATTCCTGATGAATTTTAGCTCAAATTACCACCCGGACACGAACACGACAATAAAAGCAATGATCCGGGCAGTACCCGGATCATGCCTTCTACTACTTCCCAATCTCAGTGAGATTCCCGATGTCGTTGTTGACGGACAGGATCAAAAGGCACGTGGCAGTGCAGAACACGGGACTGGTAATGCAGTGATGACCGTTCCAGCTACCGTCGTTGTTCTGGATCTTCAGTATCCGTCCCGAGATGTTGTCGTACCAGGATTTCCATTCCTGATCCTTGTTGATGATCATCGACTCGCCGGTCTGCAGGTAACTAAGAAATTCTTCGCCGCCATTGCTTCCGAATCCGTCCATTACATCATCGCGCTGTGCTTGCTCCTTGGCGGATTCGTAGATCGCGTAGGCGGTGGCGTATTTTTTTGCGTCGGAAGGTGAGTACCCGATCACCTCAAGGTTCTCCGGCGTTGGCGCTGCATCAGGTGCCAGCTCTCCTTTTCGCCGGGCCTCATTCATTGCCTCCTTTACTTTCCTTGCCTCCTTGGCGCTGGCGCGTGTCGAACCGGAGACCGCATACAATAGTACGCCTGCGCCACGGTCGGTATTCACCGCTCCGGTGGATGCATCGTAGTTACCTTTCTGATATTCCCGTGACCGTTCCAGGGCCTTTTTGTCCACGTTAGCACCTTTTGCTTCCGCCATCTCCAGCGCATTGTTGGCCAATGACGATTGCAACACACCTGCCCACCCGTCGCCTCGGATACTGCCGTCCGCATTTTGCGCACCCTGGATCTTTTCAATGCAGATGTCAAGTGCCGCCTGCGTCCTTTTCTTCAGGGAAGTTTCGTGATCAAGATGATCCAGCATGATGGTGAGAAATTGTGCGGCGAGGATTACGTCAATGTTCTGTCCAAGCTTGGTCTGAATCTGTGTGTTGGTCTCGGTGGTAATATTCTGCGCCTGATCCGGAGCGGTTTCCACGGCCATCAACAGGTAGTTTAGTCCGCGTTCGAGGTTTCTGGCATACGCACCTTCCGTTAACGTATTCCCGCTGCGGAGCAGGGCCATTGCAACCATCGCTGTTGTCGCCGGGTCGGCCGGAACGTCGTGGGGATCCATAATCTGTTGCCGGTGGTGACTTCCCGCACCCCATCCGCCGTTGGTCTGTTGTGCGCGGGCAACCCATTCCTGTCCGCGGTCGACAGCAATCTGGACTTTTTCAGGAGTCTTATAAATTGCGTGTGCATCGGACGACTCCTCGCCAAAAAGCGTACGGTATACGCATCCCTTTGGACGCTCAAATTTTACTTTTGTTGTTGCTGCCTTGTCGCTGTCATTAAACGCAAAGGCCATCAGCATCATGGCGCCTGCCAAAACGATGGCAGGGAACCCGGTTTTCCAAGTTTTCATAAGCATTCATTGTGTTATGTGCCTATGATGCATGGAGGCGTGGTTTTCCATAAACGGGTGCGCGTTGGCGCTTTCTCATCTTAATTCAGCCCACCATTTCTTAAATCGTTGGTTATCGTCTTTCAGGTAAACGATCTCCCCGATGACCGGTGTCACCAGCGGAATATTGAACGATTTATTCAATTCAGTAATTTTTATCAGGGGTTCGTCCCATGGATGGTTGGCCATTGCAAATTTTGATGAATGAACGGGAAAAAGGCGTTTGGCTTTTAAGTCGTGCGAGGCTTGTAATACCTCTTCCGGTAATGTGTGTATGTATCTCCACTTTACATCATACTGTCCGTTGTCCAGTATTGCCAGGTCAATAGGTCCGAATTTATTGCCGATATCGGCATAGTGCGTATCGTAACCACTGTCTCCGCCAATGTAGATTTTTAGGGTTGGTGATTGTAAAACATAGGACATCCAAAGCGTATTATTTTTTGAGAAACCTCTGCCCGAAAAATGTCTTGCAGGTGTGGTATAGACCACAAATCCGCTATCCAGTTCGATTTTTTCGTTCCAGTCTCTTTCTATAATGGTATTGGTGGAATATCCCCAATCCTCAAAATGGGCTCCCACACCAAGTCCGCAAATAACCGTTCCTGTTTTGGGTTTAAGTTTGATCAATGTTTCATAGTCGACGTGGTCATAGTGATCGTGAGAAATTATGAGATAGTCGATGTCCGGGAGGTCTGCGGCAGCATAGCGATCAGTTCCTTTAAATGACTTATTGGTTCCCGGAACGGGTGAGGCATTTCCGCTAAAAACAGGGTCAACCAGAATACGCCTGCCATCGATTTGAATGAAATAAGAGGAGTGCCCAAACCAGATCAGAACATCTTCGTGAACGGGAAAATTCAGCAAATCGGTTCTTACAGAAGGTATGGTATCAACCGGAATTCGCCGTGGTGTCTTCTTAAAAAGAAATTCATAGGTTACACCAAGGATAGTGTGCCCTTCTGTAAGTTGAGGGGTGTGATTAAGGTTCTTAAATCGTCCGTTTTCAAAATTGGGTGATTTCTTCATCACCTCCAGTCGTTTTCCGGAAGGGGTTTTACCGAATTTCGATTGCCGCATATAAAAAATGTTAGAAGGATAAGAAGCGTACTGTTGCAGGGATCAATTAATTTTGCAACATTATAACCACAGCCCCAACATTATTACCTTGGTAACTAATGCAAACCACCTCATCCAACCTTATTACTTTATTTTCAGCGCCGGCCCTTTTCAAAAACCTGATAAAAGAATCATTTGTTTTCACTTATAAAACGATCAATTCTGTCTGCTTTCATCTCAATTTCGAATAAGGTAATAAGGTTGGTGATTTACTATTATCGGTTGTTATTAAGGTAATAAGGTTAAGGAATGCATGACCTATAACAATTCACGACTTAATTTAAAAGTTATACTTTAAGCCTACTCTACAAAAAATAATTATGTTACAAAAATTTAATTTGTCACAATACTAGTGCGAGTGTTATTCAGGCAGTCAGTTTGAGTATTCTGAATAGTTTGCGCTTCATCTACAGGATATTCGTTTTGGAGCATTGTGCTTGCATTGGGGTGATGATGCATTGCAATCAATTATCTGAAAACTGAAAACCGGGCATGCCTTCACATTTCCTCAATATCAGAGAGAATTTTTATACCACTTTTTTTCATTAATTCACTCGCATTGAAATCTCTGCATATTCCATTTGTAAGCGCATAGTTAAAAAGCATTTCACCTTCCTTGATTTCGCTGTTGAAACTGAAGTTACGAACGTTCATATGGTTTCCTGCCAATCTGGCCAACTCTAAATCGTGTGTTGAAATAATTCCAAAAGCATTGAGTTCACTTAGCTGCCTGATTAACGAAACGCCTCCTTTGTAGCGATCTTGCGAATTGGTGCCCTTAAACATTTCATCCAAAAGAAAGAATATGGGCTGGCCACTTTGAATCAACTTCAGAAGCTGCTCTATTCTTTTCAGTTCCGCATAGAAGGAGGAAACGCCTTCTTCCAGGTTATCCTGCGTTCGCATGCTGGTGAAAATTTTCATGTTAGATACCTGTCCGGACCTGGCACAGCAAGGTGCACCCATTAAGGCTAAAACCAGGTTAACTCCCACTGCTCTCAAAAAAGTACTTTTTCCAGCCATATTTGAACCCGTAATCATGACAATTTCTCCGCAGCCCTTTAAATTAAAGTCATTGCAAACTCTGCTTTCCGGACTTATCAAAGGATGTCCGAGTATTTCAAAATGAATGACATAGGACTCTTCTTTTATTTCCGGAAAAGTGAAGGATGGATTTGAATAGGAAAAACCGGCTAAACTGCTCAAAGTCTCAAATTCACTAACGGAGGAGGCCCAGGATTTCAGGAAGGAGCTGTTTTTATATTTCCACCTTTCTGTCTGGATAATCCAGTAAACATCGAGGAGCCATAAAATGTTGAAAACAGAATAAAAGGCGTTTCTGTTCATGGATACTCCTTTTGTTCCTCTAAGTTTGAATGTTTCCAGAATGGTTTTTAACCTGTTAATTTCACTTGCCGCAGAGTAACTGCTCTGCCTAAAGGCCGATTGAAGGGCACGAAGCTTTGATGAATGAAATGTTTCTGGTTCAATTTTGTTAATTAGTGATTGATAGCCACCTAATATGCTAATACTCTCATGCGTGTTCTCTATGATGTCTTCAGCAATGGATCTTACTCGTTTTAAAACCAGTGAATTGACCAACAGAATAATGGTCAATAGAATTATACTTGCAATTATACTTGAAAAAAAACCTGATGTAAAAACCTGAATAACAAAGTAAACTGCCGCTGACGTTGATAGCACTGATAGCAGGATACCGACAGTCAGGTATCTTAATTTGTGCGGAAGTAACTGTGCAGGTTTCTCTATCCAGTGTAACAGTTTATTGTAATCACTCCTGGAATTCCAGAAGGGCATACCTGATGCCTGAAAATCCTGTCTC
>DATBVZ010000613.1:0-15973 GCA_036515095.1 Cyclobacteriaceae bacterium
AATGTTGAAATTAACAATTGCAACAACATTTCCATAAGCAAGGGGCCTGAATGAACTAACTTTCAACATTCCGTTTGATATTGTCCTGGCGAACATCAACAAGAATATCCTGTTGAATGACATGGCAGGCTACCGTCAGTATTTGACCGATTCCGGCCTGCTTCTGATGAGCGGATTCCATACGGACGATATCCCGGATATTCTTGGGCATGCCGCCAAATTTGGGCTCAGGGAACACATGCGATACCAAAGAGAAAATTGGGCTGCCCTGCTGGTTGGCTTTTGATGCCCCGGTGTGCGGTCAGGACCGATTGAAGGATTGCCGGACATCCTGAGAGCCGTTTCCTTACAGCAAAAACCATTCTGCTTCAAAATCATTTAAACTTTCTCAAAAACTAACAAGGCTCTGCTTTACGTTGTAAGTGAAGCCGTCCATTTAGCTTATTTGGTCAATATTTACGAATTTCAGGGTTTTTAATTTGTGAAATACTTTTTAACCTATATCCTCCTTTTTGCGACCTGGACCCTCGCTTTTGCGCAGGACCTCCCGGTAGCAAGCCCTGTAGGTTTTCCCGACAGCATTCGTATCGTTTTGGAAAAGTCGCGCTCAGCGGACGCGCTGCAGGTAGCGGCCGATTTCCACCAGGCCTGGGTAAGTTTCAATCCCGGCCAGCAGCAGCAAATAAAAGACCAAATGCGACTTATGAAGTCCAAAAAGTATGGGGTGAAACCCTACCTGCTGAACTACTTCGGTGCATTGGCCAATGCCATTAATGTCGAACGCGCTGACGGAACAGTGATATCCCAATACCTTACTGTGGCGGGACAAGTACTCGACACCTACGACGGGAAATCCGCCAACAAATTCTTTGAGGCCAGCCGCACTTTTTTCCAACATCATGCCCTTTATTACCAGAAGTCCTTCCGTCTGTATGCGCGCGATGATAGCTATGGTTTTGAATTCATCGCACCAGCCGTTGTTAGTTGGGATGATACCCCATCCACCGAAACGCAGTCCGGCGGACTCTGGGAGGACACTCCGTCCGATCAAACTGAGACCTCGGATCTGTGGGCGGATGACACCACCGGTCAGCCGGCCTATACGGACGAATTGCCACCCTACGAAGAGTCTTCTGAAAATACAAACCCGGGAATTCCCGGATGGATCGCTCCGCCGGTCCAGCCGGTTGTTGAAGGTCCGGTTATTCGTTTTAATACATTGTCACTGAATCTGGTTACCAGCAGTGACTCCGTTTTCCTGCGCGACACCAAAGGCGACTTCGCCCTGATGGAAGGAATCTTTGTTGGCAATGAGGGACGATTTGACTGGACTGCCGCAGGTCTGAGTTCGGATTCTGTGTATTGTGATCTTGCCGAATACAACCTGAAGGTCAATTCCCCCCGCTTCACGGCAGAAATGGTGAAATTCAATTATGTCGGCCGCACGCCTGGCGCCATTCAGGGATCCTTTGAATTCAGGAGTGAGCCTCGCAAGGATTCGGTATTGTCGAGCTACCCGCGCTTCAGATCCTACCAGAGTGACCTGGCGATACAGGGTTTTGGCGATGAAACCGTGGCTTACCGCGGTGGCTTCTCGTTAATGGGAAACAGGATTTCAAGCAGGTCGGTTTCAGGCGACCTTTCCACCATTGACGTTACCGTTGACGGCGTGAAAAAATTTACTGCAAAATCGCCGGAGTTCTTTTTCAAAGACTCCATCATCACTGCCGATATGGCGAAGCTCCGTATCCATCAACTTAACGACACGCTGGCTCATCCCGACGTCAGGATGAAGTATGACTATGGAAAACGACGCCTTACTGTACTGCACGACAAAGGCGCGATGCGTTACACACCATACTCCGCGCCTTTCTTTAGTGTCGACTTCAGCGCGGATGTGATGCGGTGGGATCTGAATTCTGACAGCATAGATATTCTGACCGATGGCGGTCGCAATACCGTTCCCATGATCATTGAGTCGGTGGATTTCTATGATCCCGAAGATTTCCGTTTACTGAATGGGAAAGGATTCAGCTTTCATCCTCTGGTTCTGGTAGTCGGATACTGCTTCAAGAACCGCGTACGTGAGTTTTATACAGGCGATCTTGCTGCATCCACAAAAAAGGATATCGGCGAAATACAGCGTGCTATTGACTTTCTGGCACAGAAGGGAATGGTGGTATACGATCCCGGAGCGGATCGCGTGAAGGTAAATGAAAAGGCAGTCGAGCTTTACCGCTCCTTCAAAGGTGAATCTGACTATGACAACCTCAAAATACATTCTGTAATTGACAGCCTTCCCAACGCAACCATCAACATTCCGGGTCGCTACATGACTGTCCGGGGGGTGGATGAATTCAGGGTCAGTGACTCGCTTAATGTACGGATCAAACCGGACAGCAGTATTATCACCCTGCTGCAAAACCGGGACATCAAGTTCGACGGAACCATTAATGCCGGTAATTACGAGATCAGTGGCAAGGGCTTTACCCTGAAGTACGACAGTTTCTTCATCAAACTTACGCACATAGACTCAATCAATTTCTTTGTTACGGAGAAGAATTCGAAAGGACAGAACATCCGTAGAAAAGTGAATAATTCGCTGGTGGGCGCTGATTCCACGGTGGCTGCTGAGGGCGGCCTCGGCAATGCCTCCCAATCGTCCGGAACGCTTTACATCAGTCGGGCGACAAACAAATCAGGCAAGAGTAAGATACCCAATTATCCCAAGCTGGATGCCGAAACCGGCGGGGTGATTTATTTCGACCGGCCGGAGGTGTTGGGCGGGATTTACGACCGTTCCGTATTCTTCGCCGTGCCGCCGTTCGATCTGGATAGCCTGAATGATACCGATCCATCCGCGATCAATTTTGAAGGCACATTCGTTTCGAGTGGCATGTTTCCCAGCTTCAAAGACAAACTGCGATCAATGCCGGACAAATCGCTCGGATTCGAACACGCCATTCCAGAGGGAGGCTATCAGTTGTATAAAGGCGATGGCAAGTTGTCGGGAACCGTATCCCTTACCAACCGGGGAATCCGGGGTACAGGCAAAATTGAGTTCCTGGCCGCCACAGTCTATTCACCCGATTTTCTGTTTTACCCCGACTCGGTCATAGCCACCGGCAATCGGCTCAAAATCGAGGAAAAGCAATTCGGCGAAGCCAGTTTCCCCCAGGCTTCCCTTTCCGATTTTGAAATGAAGTGGTATCCAAAGGAGGATGCAATGAGGCTGAAAAACCTGAAGGCCCCGTTTTCCATGTATGACAGCTCCGCCACCCTGAACGGTATACTGACCGTCTCTAGCAACGGGGTTTCCGGTGAGGGAAAGGTCGACACGAGGGGCACTGAATTGCTTTCCGATGAAATAAATTTTTCGGGTACAGGTTTTGGTGCCCGGCATGCAAAATTCAAGGTAAACAGCAACGACCCGAAGAAGCCGCTTATATACGGAAACGATATCCGTTTGAAATTCAACCTGGACGAAAACTATGCCGACATCAGTCCCGAAATCGAAGGTGTCGCTGCGATCAACTTCCCCTATGCGCAGGTTAAGACCTCTATCCCTAACGGGCGCTACGATTTTACGACCAAGAAAATCGTAATGAACAAAAGCCCCAATGTGCCGCTTGAAAGTTCCTATTTCTATACGACACGCGAAGAACTGGATTCGCTTGCTTTCAACGCAGAGAGCGCCGAGTACGACCTCACCACACAACAACTCAAGGTAAGCGGCATCCCTTATATTGTGGTGGCGGATGCCATGATCACGCCTGAAAATAATGAGGTACTTATCCTGGAGAACGCCAAGATAGGCACGCTTCACAATACCACCATTGTCCTTGACACGCTGAACGCCTATCACCGTCTCACAGAGGGTGTGGTCGACATCGTATCCAGGAAAGAGTTCACCGGATATGCCACGTATCAGTATGTCAATTCCCTCAGTGACACATTCGCGATCAAGATGACGGATTTTCACCTGGAACCCATAGAAGAGCTTCTGGCATCCCGGAAGCCGAAGCGCGACTATTCGGCGGCAAGCATGCAGACAGTAGCCAGGGGTTCCGTAAGTGAGGAGGCAAATCTTGTCCTTGGCGCCGGCATGTTCTATAAGGGCGACATGACGATGTACGCTACGCGCCCGGCCCTGGAACTTGACGGCTATGTTAAACTCGATATCAAAAACATTGATGGCTACAAAGGATGGATCGCCTATTCACAAACAGGTGATGAAACGGATGTCATGATCGATTTCGACAATGCCGTTAATGATGAGGGCAGGAAAGTGGAGGCGGGACTTAACTTTTCGATGGACAACAGTCTGTACATTACCTTCCTCAATGAAAAGAAGGATGAAGGGGATGAAAGCCTGTTCACACCTGCCGGTAAATTGTTCTATGATCCCGAAACGAAAGAATACAAGATCGAAGATGCGGGCAAGGCCACCGGAAACAACCTTTCCGGAAAAGTGTTTGCCTACAATGACGAAAGCCAGCAGATAAGGTTTGAAGGGCCGGTGGACATGCTGCCGGGAAATAAGGATTTCAATATCTCAGCATCGGTCCTCGGTTCAGGGAATATGGCCAGCAACGAGATCAGGATGAACTCCCTGCTCATTATGGATTCCAATGTACCTCCGCAGGCTTTTGAGATCATGGCCCGGGAAATACAGGAAGTGATCCTCAACGAAGGCGCGGATGAAGGGCTTGGCGATCCGACCGAACTGTTATACAAAGTCGCCAATGTTATCGGGGAAAGAGGCGCGAAGGAATACGAGCAGAAAAGCCTTGAAGGCTACGTTTCGCTGAGCACCCTGGGGCCACTGGTAAGGCCTTTGGTAATGTCAAACGTAAACCTGAAGTGGTCGGATAAACAGAAGGCGTTTTACTCGGAAGGAAACATCGGCATTTCGAATATTTTGAATAAGGATATCAATGGTGCATTTGAAGGGTTCCTGGAGATCAGGCGAACCGAAGATGGTGTTTCCGCTTTTAACCTTTTCTTTAAGGCTTCCGGCGATTCCTGGTATTACTTTGGCTTTGAGGGGAGCAGGCTTCTTGTGCACGCCGCAAACAATGAATTCAATAGCATGATCATCAAACGTACAAATGCCGGTAAAACCAAGATCGGGGAAATCGCTTTTGTTCCGGGAAGCGACGAGGAGACATTGGCGTTCATCAACAGGTTCCGGAAAGATTACTATGGTATTGAGTCACCCTACAGCCTGGGTAGCCGCTCCATGGCCGTTCCTGTTAACGAACCTGCCGACCAGACCAATCAGGCGCCTTCCCAAACGCCGGATCAGAAACAGCCCGACAAGCCCATCGAGGACGACGGTTTTTGATTGCTCCGGGTTTCGTGGTACAACCCTGGCCTTGCGCGTGATTAAATCATCCTTCTTTATTGCCCGACGGTACGGTAAGGCTTAATTTGCCTCAAAAACAGAGGCGTTATGGTAAAACAATATATCGATTCCAACCAGCAGCGGTTCCTGGATGAATTGTTTGACTGGTTGAGAATTCCTTCTGTAAGTGCGGATAGCCGCAACCGCAATGAGGTACGCAAAGCCGCGGAATTCCTGAAGGAACAATTCATCACTGCCGGTGTGGATCGCGCAGAGCTATGCGAAACAAAGGGTCATCCAATAGTCTACGCGGAAAAAATCATTGGTTCATCCTTGCCCACCGTTCTGGTTTACGGACATTATGATGTCCAGCCGGCCGATCCTGTCGAACTGTGGGCATCTCCTCCGTTTGAGCCGACGATAAGGAATGAAAATATTTACGCACGGGGATCATGTGACGACAAAGGCCAGGTCTATATGCATGTAAAGGCTTTTGAGGCAATGAGTAAGCTGAACCTGCTTACCTGCAACATGAAATTCATGGTTGAGGGCGAAGAGGAAGTGGGCTCGGACAACCTGGGAAAGTTTGTTAAAGAGAATAAGGACAAACTCAGGGCGGATATCATCCTGATCTCTGATACCGCCATGATATCGCTGGAGCATCCGTCCATAACGGTAGGGCTTCGCGGGCTGAGCTACATGGAAGTGGAAGTCATCGGGCCAAACCGCGATCTCCACTCCGGGGTTTATGGAGGGGCCGTGGCTAATCCTGTAAACGTCCTTTGCCAGATGATTGCATCCCTGCATGATGAACATGGACGCGTAACCATACCCGGATTTTACGACAAGGTTGCTGAACTGACGCAGGAGGAACGCCATGCCATAAACAAGGCGCCCTTTGATCTTGACGCCTATAAGAACGATCTGAAGATTGCGGATGTCAAGGGTGAAGACGGATTCACTACCATCGAACGTACCGGCATCCGCCCGACGCTGGACGTAAACGGCATCTGGGGCGGCTATACCGGCGAAGGCGCCAAGACGGTGCTGCCGTCCAAGGCACACGCCAAGATCTCCATGCGCCTGGTGCCCGACCAGGTGAGCCACGAAATCTCTGAACTGTTCACCAGGCACATCAAAGCCATAGCCCCGCCTTACGTTGCAGTTAATGTCATCGCTCATCACGGGGGCGAGGCGGCCGTTACCCCTACAGACAGCAAGGCATTCGCAGCTGCGAGCAAGGCATTTGAAGAGGTATGGGGCAAATCACCTATCCCCACACGCGACGGCGGGAGCATACCCATCGTTGCCCTGTTCAAAAAAGAACTTGGTCTGGATACTGTACTCATGGGTTTTGGCCTCGACAGCGATGCCATTCACTCACCCAATGAACACTATGGGGTTAAGAATTTCAGGCTCGGTATCGAGACTATCGTTGCGTTTTACAAGCATTTCGCTCCCCGGTCATCCAACGCTCGCTAGCAACGCGACCCTGCACCGCAATTGTTTTTCCTGATGGGTCAAGCGTAGTTGCCCCACTTGCAGGCAGATTCCGTCCTGTCATCCGGATTTTCCCGCAAAATGCGAATCAAAGGATGCGGATCTTTCGTTTACGAGTGAAAACGAATTCTTTTATGACCAGTAGCACAATTACCAGTGAACAGCCGGCGGCTGGAGCAATTCCTCTCATTGACATTGATGCCTACTTCAGCAGGATCCATTATGAAGGCAGCCGGGAACCTACCCTGGAGACGCTGCAGGCGATCCATCTCCTGCACCCGCAGCACATTCCCTTCGAGAACCTCAACCCATTGTTGGGTATACCGGTAAAGCTGGACATTGATTCCCTGGTCAGCAAGATCATTCTAAAGAAACGGGGCGGATATTGCTTCGAGCAAAACCTTCTCCTTAAGACGGTCCTGGAATCCCTGGGCTTCAAGGTAAAAGGCCTGGCGGCGCGGGTATTGTGGAATGCGCCCATAGATGCAATTACGGCCCGTGGTCATATGCTGTTGCTGATTGAAATTGATTCGGTCCAGTACGTTGCCGACGTTGGTTTTGGCGGACAGACGCTCACCAGTCCGCTCGTTCTGAAAGCCGGAATCACCCAGGCAACACCGCATGAACCTTACCGATTGGTGCCGGTCGGGGATGAATTCAGGCTGGAGGTTCTCATCCGTGATGAATGGAGAGCACTTTACCGGTTTGGGTTGCAGGAACAATTCCCTGTCGACTATGAGGTCTCGAGCTGGTATCTTTCAACCCACACGGAGTCTCATTTCGTCACCGGACTAGTCGCTGCCCGCGTGGAGAATGACAAGCGCTATACACTCCGGAATAACGAGTTTGCGGTACATCATCCGGGAGGCAATACGGAAAGAAGAAGGATCACGAATGCCGGTGAGCTTGAAAAAATTCTCATCGAAAACTTTCGGGTGGATCTTCCGGCGCCTTCCGATCTGAAAGCTGTGCTTCGCAGAATTGTTGATAAGCCCGCGCAGGCCTAGCACCGTATCTCAAAACAGGGACAGTGTACCTCCCTTCCTGAATTTGGTTAGGTTTATTGGGGGCATGGTTCTTCCCTGCAGGTATTTCCTCTTTGCCGTGCGGAAAAGTTGATAGATTGCATCGGCATAGGGTCCCTCCCCGGTAATCCTTCTGCCAAAGTTCGAGTCGTTAACGTGACCGCCGTGCAGCGAACAGATCTGATTCCAGACTTTGTCAAAACGATCCGGGAAGTTCCTTCTCAGCCAATCCTCAAAGAGTTTACTGATAGCACCATTAAGTCGCACAACGGTCATGCCCACGCCCAGAGCACCGTGATCGGCAGCTGCCCGAATCAATGCCGGTATTTCATGATGGTTTAACCCGGGTATGACCGGGGCATTCATTACGCCTACCGGAACACCGGCAGAAGCCAGGGCTTCAACTGTTTTCAGTCGTTTAGCGGCGCTTGCCGTTCTCGGTTCCATGATGCTTCTGAGTTTTTCATCCAGCGTGGTTATGGAAATATAGACCTGCACAAGGTTATCGCCTGCGAGGTCAGTCAGCAAATCAAGATCCCGCAGCACCAGGCTGTTCTTGGTAATCATGGCAACCGGATGCCTGTACCTGACAAATATTTTCAGTAGTTCGCGCGTGATCTCCAGTTTGCGCTCAATCGGCTGGTAGCAGTCGGTATTCCCGGACAGACTGATTGGAACCGCGTGCCATTCAGGATGAAGTATGAATTTTTCGAGGAGCTCTGGTGCATTTTTCTTGACGATGATCTTGCTTTCGAAATCCAGACCGGCACTAAAGCCCCAGTATTCATGGGTATTTCTGGCATAACAATAAATGCATCCGTGTTCGCAGCCCTGGTATGGATTCAACGAGTACATCATGTTGAGATCCGGGCTGGTGACCTTATTGACCACCTTAGCGGGTTGTTCATAGAAAAGTTGGGTAGTGGGCGCCGAGAGCAACGGTTCGTCCAGGCCTTCGACGTGATCGGTCACATACTCGTTTTTAAGAAACCTGTTTTTTGTCCGGATCTGTGACCCTCTTCCCCTGAAGTATTCGTCCTGCTCCATAAACTTCCCCGTTTATTCATTCAAGATACGATGCATTTTTTGATGCAACGAAATCAAAATACCTTGCATGTCACAGGTTGTCAGCATATGTTGCGCTACAAAGAAACACCCTTGCAGGAGATCCTTGACCCGGCGGTCACCGCTTCAGGAATCAGGCTGCTGGTCAAGCGCGAGGACCTCAACCATCCTCACAGTTCTGGAAACAAATGGTGGAAGCTAAAATACAACCTTGACGAGGCCCGCCGTCAGGGCAAGGAGACGATACTCACCTTCGGGGGTGCATACTCGAACCATATTTATGCAACAGCCGCGGCTGCACGTGAATCCGGGCTGGGAAGCATCGGTGTAATCAGGGGTGAGGAGTCATTTCCGTTGAATCCTACACTTTCGTTCGCTAAGAAATGTGGAATGATCCTGCAATTTGTTTCCCGTACCAGCTACCGTAACAAGCACAGCACGGAATTCATAATGGAAATGAATGAGAAATGGAACTGTCCCTATATTCTGCCCGAAGGTGGAACCAATGACCTCGCCGTACGCGGAATAAGGGAATTTGGTCTTGGTTTGAAAACATTCGCATTCGAATACCTCTGTGTTTCCGTGGGAACGGGTGGCACTATCGCCGGACTTATTCAAGCCATGGAAAACAGCACACATGTTATTGGATTTCCGGCTATTAAGGGGGGCGAAAAAATGACCGTGGATATCCAGAAGTGGCTGGGGCCGGTCCATCCCGGCAATTGGCACCTGGAAGCCGGCTATCATCAGGGCGGCTATGCCAGGGTCAACCGTGAACTCCTTGCGTTCATGAGAGAGTTCGAAGAAAAAAACGGCTTCAGGCTAGATCCGGTGTATACCGGCAAAATGATGTTTGGCCTTTTTGATCTTGTGCACAAAGGATATTTCAAACGTGGATCCACCGTAGTGGCTATCCACACGGGAGGAGTGCAGGGATGGGCCGGAATTTCGTGATCAGTGTTGAAAGTTTGCACGCGTGAGCGATGGCGGGACATTTGTTCCGGGAGTATCCGACACACAGCCAGTCATCCTGACGCCTTGGCTAAATGAACATAAACACAGCCGCCACGATGATCATGGCGATAACAAACCACCGGTAGACACTTTCCGAAATCTGCCTGACGATGACGACGCCCAGCCAGGCGCCCAGGCCGATAGCAGGCAGCATCAACAGGTTAAGAAGAAAGGAGTTCAGCGTGATGGTATGCCACGAAAAGACATGAAAGGGAACTTTGAACCAATTCAAGACCATGAAAAACCAGGCGGTAGTACCTATGTACACGTTCTTGGGCAGCCGCATCGAGAGAAGGTACAAGGCCATTACTGAACCCGCCAGGTTGCCTACCATTGATGTAAATCCACCGGCAATTCCCATTACACGTCCGAACCACGGATAGTCGGGTACTTCTTTCTTATTGCCTTTCTCAAGCCATAGCATAAGGGGTATGCTCACCATTATGATACCCGCCATGATCAGCTTAAACAGCGCATCGTCAATGTAAATGCCCACTATTGTACCGACAACAACTCCCGCGGCAGCCCACGGAAAGAGCAGCCTGAGATGTCTCCACGAGGCGTGGCGGTGATAGTACAGTACAGCAAAAATGTCAGCCAGACAAAGCATAGGCAGCAAAAGACCACTTGATGCATGGCCCCCAAAGACAGCAGCGAGGAGGGGAACAGCGATCATCCCTGCACCATGAACTCCTGTCTTCGCCATACCTACCAGCAAGCCTGCCAGGAGGAGCAATGCGAAATCCGGCAGCGTAAGGTCGTAGGAGAAGAGGATGATCAGAAACAAGCCGGATGTATGATTTGAGGCGGGAAAAGTACAAAGAATAATAATACCCGAAATGAAACGGCTCCCGTAATTAGGCCGGTCAGCGGGAGCGGTCCGCAGCCTGGTTACTGGTCGAACAGGTTATTTATCTCCAGATCAACGCGGTCCACGATGAACGCAAAGTCCTCCACACGTTCAACGAAGTCAATCACATTGGCATCAATTGTCAGCACTTTGCCCAGATCATAGCCGGCGATCCAGCTTTCATAATGTTCATTGAGGTTCTTGAGGTATTCCAGGCTCATGGCATTTTCAAAATCCCTGCCCCGTTTCTGGATATTCGCCACAAGCCTCGGTATATCGGCTTTCAAATAAATGAGCAAGTCAGGCGGGCGGACAAGCCCGATCATAGAAGCAAAGATATCAAGGTAGCTTTCGTAGTCCCTGTCGCTGATATGGCCGCTGGTATGCAGGTTGGCGGCAAAAATATGCGCGTCTTCATAAATCGTTCTGTCCTGGACGGTGGGCCTGATGTTCTGCCGGATCGCATTGATCTGACGGAACCGACTGTTCAGAAAGTAAATCTGCAGGTGAAATGCCCAGCGTGACATGTCGAAATAAAAATCACGGAGGTAAGGATTCTTGTCCACCGATTCATACAACGGGGTCCACCCATAGTGTTTTGAAAGTTTTTCGGTCAGCGCCGTCTTGCCCGAACCGATATTGCCCGATATGGCGATATGCCGCAATTTGTTTTTCACCCGATGATTAAATTACATAAAAATACCGCCTAAACATTATCCTCAATTCAGGATGCATTTGTGTTCAAAATCTGATAACTTAACGGTTCGCATGCGACACCTGTTTCACACCGGTGAGTCTTCATGCAGGCATCCGCTGGCGAGTTGTTGAAAATAATAAGTACCCTTATGAAAATATCACGCAAGCAGGCGATCAGGACCATGGCAGCCGGCACTATTGGTTCCATGACAATCCCTTCGTTTTCGTCCGCCCTCAACAATCTTAGTACCATGACTTTGGCCGGGAATATCAATCAATCCGTTTGTCGGTGGTGTTATCAGAAAATTCCGCTTGAGCAGCTTTGCGAAGCTGCCAAAGGAATGGGGCTCAAGTCCGTCGAACTGCTGGGCGCCGATGAGTGGCCGGTGGCTATTCGTTACGGCCTTACGTGCGCCATGTCCAACGGCAGCAGCCTGGGTATCCCCCGTGGATTCAATGATCCCGCTCACCACGAAAAGCTGCTAAGCGACTTCAGCGACCTGATCCCCAGGGCTGTCGAACACGGACTGCAGAATATCATTTGCTTTTCCGGCAACCGCAATGGAATGGATGATCAGACGGGCCTGGAAAATTGCGCCCGGGGGCTTGCTCCCGTACTAAAGATTGCTGAGAAACATAACATTAATATTGTTATGGAATTGCTCAACAGCAAAGTCAACCACCCGGATTATATGTGCGATCATACGACGTGGGGCGCAGCATTATGCGAGAAACTGGGATCTGACCGATTCAAGCTTCTATACGATATCTATCACATGCAGATCATGGAAGGGGACGTTATTGCGACGATACAGAAATATCATCCGTACATTATACACTATCACACCGGAGGTGTACCTGGCCGAGCAGAAATAAACGAAACACAGGAACTGTATTATCCCGCAATCATGCGCGCTATACTTAAGACGGGGTACAAGGGTTTCGTTGCACAGGAGTTCATTCCGAAAGGGCCCGACCCCCTGGTCTCCTTAAAAGAAGGTGTAACAATTTGTGACGTTTAGAAAAGACTCCTCACTCTTCATCCTCCCCGATCTTTTCCAGCTCTTCGTCAATAATTTTCTCGATGAGGTCGCGTTGACGCGCGTTGATGGTCTTGTCTGTCTTTGCCTGCTTCTTCATGAAGCGAAGCATCGCGTTCTTCTTGATCTCATAGGCAAGAAATACGGTGTATTCTTTGGAGGTTTCATTGTAATATTTTTGCTCGCCGATCTTTCTCAGGTCTGATATATCCGTATTCATCACCTGCCTCACCAGGCTCTGGAACTTGTCGGCAACGTCGGCCGCATCGGCATTCTCAGTCTGGCCAAGGTATTGGTCGGCCACCTGCTTCATGGTAGTATTCACCTGACCGGCAAGTTGGGCCTTGGCGTCAATATCGGCCTTGCCGCGGGCGATGTTATCCTGGCTGCTGACACCTTTGCCTGTTCCGCGGAAAAACCGGTTGTTTGATTCGTATGCAGAGCCATGAAAAGGTTCCCTTACCTTCTTACCCAGGGAACCGGAGGCACATGCTGAAAGGAGGATAACCCATGTCAAAACGGGTACAAACCAAGCGTAACGCGCTGTTTTCATAAAGGTAAAGTTGTTGCAGAGGGAAAGTACGAAAAATTGTGCCAGAGTTACTTTGGTAATTTGGCCGATAAATTACATGCGTGCGTGTCGTGAAGGTAGAACCGATCAATGGCGGCGGATGATCACCTGCCAACGGAAGGCCCATCGCCACCGTATGCGATAGTTATCGCACCCTGCTCTCCCGAGTATATCCACCAGCTCCTGTTTTGAAAATGCCCGCAACACCGATACCGGGGCATCGTGGCGTACCATGGGCGAGCGCGAAAACAGTCTTGTGAGGATACGTATCGAATGATAGGAAAACCAGTGCCGGTGAATATCATTAACAACAATTCCAATAGCGGCCTGGTGAAGAAGCTGTTTGAAAAGTTGAACCAGCTCTGTTGATGTGAAGTGATGGAAGAACAAGGTAGCCGTAACGATATCAAATTTCAATTGACTAAACGCCTTGGAGAAAATATCCATTGCAATAAACCGGACAACTTCTCCGTGACGATCCTTTGCCATGGCAATAATGTTCGGATTGGCATCAACGCCCGTAACCACCACTGAATTTCCTTTTCTGTTCAATCGTTTGATTAGAAGCCTTGCGATGTCGCC
Organism: Cyclobacteriaceae bacterium; assembly: GCA_036515095.1. Taxonomy (GTDB): domain Bacteria; phylum Bacteroidota; class Bacteroidia; order Cytophagales; family Cyclobacteriaceae; genus ZC4RG29. The sequence continues at coordinate 13,691 of DATBVZ010000613.1, forward strand.
ACCACCACACCCCAGGTCGGCAACTGCTATCGTGCGGGTATTCGGAATACCTGCGAGCAGGTCGCGGACACCGTCAAGCGTTACCTTGTTTCCTCCCAGCCAGGCGTTGATCACTTCCAGCTCGTGCAGCGTCTGTCTGACGACCGGACCGGAACAGTTCAGATCGTCCATGATCTCCCGCTCTGAAGACCGATGCGTAAAGCGGCTGTCCATTAGTCGCACTCTACCTGAAGTACCATGCTTTCCATCGTTAGTCCCGGACCAAAGGCAAAGCTCAAAACATGCTGATGATGATCCGCTTTGGTCAGGGTGTCAACTATCCTTCGCAACACAAACAAGACCGATGGCGACGACATATTGCCATAATCTCGTAAGACGTCATATGCAAAACGATTGCCGGCCGGTGGAATATTCAATTCCGCTTCGACCGCTTCCAGAATTCTCTTTCCCCCGGGATGGATTGCGAAATAGGCAATATCTTCAATCCGCAGACCCGCCTGCGATGCACAAGCAATGGCCAGCTGCCGTATTCCGTTCCGGATCAGATCCGGAATATAGGATGACAGTTTCATTTCAAATCCGGTGTCACCAATGTTCCATGCCATATCATGATCACCTTCCTTCAGTATGTGACTGTGGAATCTCAGCGCCCTCAGCGCAACGCGCTGATTCGTGTGTGACTCTACAATGACGGCTGCCGAACCGTCCGCAAAGAGTGCGTTGGCCAGCAAGTTATCTTCGCTGAACTCCTTCTGAAAGTGCAGGCTGCACAGTTCGGTACATACAATCAGAACCCTGGCATCCGCGTCCGCCCTGCACAATGCGTCGGCAGTACGGACAGCACTAATGGCGGCGTAGCAACCCATGAAATTGAGGCATATCCGGTGGGTTGCCGGCGACAGTCCGCAGCAATTCATGATGTCAATGTCAAGGCCGGGAGCATACATTCCCGTACAACACACGGTTATCAAATGGGAAATGTCCGCCCCCCGGAAGCGTGTGCCAAACGCATTCCTGACCGCCTCCACGCTTAGTGACAGCGCATGCCTGCGAAAACTTTCCATTCGCTCCGCGGTGGTGGGAAATGGTTCAAGGTCGTCGGTGTTGGGAAAGAAACTGAAGTCCGATGTCCTTGCGAAGTCATCCAGAACAGAATGACGAAAGTCAATACCGCTGGATCTGAAAACGGCACGAAGCTTCCTTTCTTCCTTCCCGCCGAGCTGCATGGCTTTCACCATGAAGTCGGCAATGCGGGATTGCGCTACTCTGGAGGGTGGATTGGCTGTGCCAAAGGCCGTCACATAACTCATGATAATTAATTATACTTCAAAAATGTGATAACTTGGTCTAAAACCAGATTTTATGTTTTCGCGTTCAAGCTGGCTTCACCTGCGAATTCCTTTTTCATTTTTTTTGCTGCCGGTCTTCCTCTTCAGTCTGGCGGTGTCACCCAATCTCGATTTTCAGCGGATTTTGTGGGTTCTCATTATCGTCCATCTCCTGCTGTATCCTGCCAGCAACGGGTACAATAGCTACTTCGATAAGGATGAAAACAGCATTGGCGGACTGCGCAATCCACCTCCTGTCCGGCGCGGACTTTACCACCTGGCCTTACTGCTTGATGCCCTGGCTGTTGTGTTGGGATATTTTTTGATCAACCCCCTGTTTGCACTTATGCTTTTCATGTACGGCCTGGTATCCAAGGCTTACAGTCATCCTGTCACCAGGCTCAAGAAATATCCGATTACCGGCTGGCTGGCCGCCGGTGTTTTCCAGGGTTACTTCACCTTCCTTATGTGCTACATTGGAATCAACGATTTCCCCATTGAGGCAGCGTTAAACGAAAGGGTGTCCTATGCGGGATTGCTCACTACACTTATGTTGCTGGGTAACTATCCGATGACCCAGATCTATCAGCACGCAGAAGATGCCATGCGCGGCGATATGACCATAAGTCGTCTGCTTGGTATCCGCGGTACCTTCTACCTGACGGGTACTGTTTTCACACTTGTCTTCCTCTTCTTTTTTCTGTACTTCGCCTGCTTCCAGGGCCTGCATTACGGTATCATCGTTGGTATTGCCATGCTTCCCATAGCGATCGTGTTCATTCGCTGGATGATTCAGGCACGCCGGGATCCTTCAGCAGCAGATTATGATCATACCATGAAGTTGAACCGGATTTCAGCAACGTGTCTTAATGCCTTCTTCCTGTACCTGTTCGGCAGCAACCATCATATCCTTAACCTGCTGTAACAGGAGGTTAAGGGGCCGGTCCGCCGAAGG
>DATBVZ010000614.1:0-3038 GCA_036515095.1 Cyclobacteriaceae bacterium
TCTTTCGCAGTTCACAATACTTGAAAATGAAGCGGCTTAATTCACTCCAGTAATACGCCGTGTCTTTGATGCCTGTGTTGATGAAAAAGTGCAGCATCTTTAGTGATGCCTTGTCGCTCGTAGCGATCTGTTCCTTGTAGAACGGTGTGATATCGCTGTACCGAATGCCCAGCCGGGAGGTGTAAAACTCAAACTTGGGCTCCTCGTCGGCTGCAACACGGATGCCTACCTTATACTTGCCGGTGACATCCTTTTCATAAATATCGAATTCTCCCATCTTGTCCAGGATAGGAATACATTTATGAACCCCTTCGTTCAGCAATTCGGTCACGTACTGCGTATAGAGCGGCATCTTGAATCCATTGCAGAGAATATACGTATCCTTGTCCATACGGCCCTTCTTTACCAGGCTCCGGATGATGGGAATGTCAAAGGCCGATGAAGTCTCTATGTGAACGTCATTCCGCAACGCCTCTTCCAGGACAAATGAAAAATGGGAAGACTTGGTGCAATAAGCGTACGTGTATGTACCGTTGTAGCGGAACTTCTCGATGGCGTTGTTAAACGTAGCCTGAACGAACCTTATGTTTTCACTTATACGCGGCAAATAAGTAAGTTTCAGGGGGGTTCCGTAGCGCTTGATGATATCCATTACCGGGACATCATTGAATAACAGTTCGTGGTCGCGCACCTTGAATTCTTTTTGAGGAAACTCAAAGGTTTGCTCGATTAGCTCACGGTAACTCTTCATGTGCTCCTAAGATTCGTCTATGGTTGATAAGTTGACAACGTAAGCAAATGTGCGCTCAACCTTCATACAAACGTCCCGGTAAAGGGAGTGCAATATTGTGATAATTTTGCCATCTTTGCAATACTCTGAAAGTCGTTGATGGCATGGCAATCGATTATTTTAATACAATTCGTATACCCTTCTGTTGCCCCTTTTTTGGTCGGGTACCGCGGGAATTCAGCCTGTGAGACGAACCATCGGTAATTCGTTAGCTAACACATTGTATGAGGACCCTTAAAATCATAGAGGTGAAGTCGGAGATCGGCGCAGGAACGCGAGGGGCCAGCCTGGGTGTTGAGGCGCTGAAGATCGCAAGCCTGGATCTGAACTCGGATTTCTTCAAATTGTATGAATCCGTGGAGGTGGAAAATGTCAACGAGCTGCTCTTCGACGGAGCCAGGCACTCCTACGCCAAATTTATTGACGGCGTAGTCATGATGGAGGAACGCGTTTGCCTTGAGGTCTATGAAACCATGCTGAATGAATACTTTCCCCTGGTCATAGCCGGCGATCACAGTACGTCGTACGGCACAATTTGCGGCATTAAAAAGGCCTTTCCCAAAAAACGCCTGGGGGTGATCTGGATTGACGCCCACGCGGATATCCATACCCCTTATACTACGCAGTCAGGCAACATGCACGGCATGCCCCTGGCGATGGCGTGCGGAATCGACAACCTGGAATGCAAGGTAAACGACCCCCGGGGAGAAACGCTGGACTACTGGGAGCAGATCAAGAATGTGGGGATGCCCGGACCAAAAATTCAACCCGAGGATATCGTGTACATTGCAGTGCGCGACCTGGAAAAGCCGGAGAATTATCTCGTAAACAAATACAACATAAACTTTATCGAGACCGAAGAAGTTAAGAAACTGGGCCCGGTCGCCATGGCACAGCGCGCACTGGAAATGCTCCATCATTGCGACCTCCTGTACGTCTCGATGGATGTAGATTGTATTGATAGCAGGGTCTCCACAGGAACAGGTACTCCGGTTCCCAACGGTCTCACGGTAGAGGAGGCCAAAGGACTGAGCGCCGCAATTGCCCGGGATCCGGCCGTCTGCGCCTGGGAGATCGTTGAAATCAATCCCACGCTGGATACTGAAAACAGGATGGCGGAGAGCGCCTTTGTGATCATGGAATCGACTGCAAATGCCATCGTCGACCGGCTGGTAATGGCAGAATGACGCGCCATCCCAAGTTGGAGTGACCAAAATTCAGGTACAATGAACTGGACGGATGTGATCCGATATGCGAAAGTGGGGAGTCCGAAGCCCGACCACCGCGTTGAGAAACCGGAAGAGGAATGGAGAAAACTACTGCCGGAAGAGGTCTATTCCATAGCGCGAAGAAAGGGCACGGAGCGGGCATTTACCGGAGAATACTGCGAGGCCCACGATCCCGGAATGTATGCCTGCGTATGCTGCGGCACACTGTTGTTTGATTCCGGTAACAAATTTGAATCAGGAACGGGATGGCCAAGCTTTGCGGAGCCGGTTAAGGAGAATGTAATCAAATACGAAAGCGACAACACCTACGGCATGCAACGCATTGAAGTAATGTGCAGCGTGTGCGACTGCCATCTGGGACATGTTTTTCCCGATGGTCCGGCGCCTACGGGTCTGAGGTACTGCGTCAACTCCGCCTCTATTAAGAAGGTATAAACACGGGCCGTTGCAGGTCGCGGTTTTGGTGTATTTACAGGGCAATTACTTAATTTCGCCCCAAATTAACTTTGGCCAATCAATCCCGGGTGTCATGAGTATCAAAAGCCCTGTTTCCGCTTTCCTGGAAAAGCATTACCTGCACTTCAACGCTGCCACGCTTGTTGACGCCGCGAAGGCGTACAGGCAGCACATCGCCGATGGTAAGAAGATGATGATCACGCTGGCTGGGGCCATGAGCACAGGCGAACTGGGAATAAGCTTGTCGGAGGTAATACGGCAGGAAAAGGTGCACATTATTTCCTGTACCGGCGCCAACCTCGAAGAGGATATAATGAACCTGGTAGCCCACTCTTACTATAAGCGAATTCCCAATTACCGCGATCTTACCCCGCAGCAGGAATGGGACCTCCTGAAAAATCACCTGAACCGGGTAACCGATACCTGTATCCCGGAAGAGGAGGCATTCAGACGGCTTCAGAAACACCTCTTCAAAGTCTGGAAGGATGCCGAAGACAAAGGGGAGCGCCTTTTTCCGCATGAGTACATGTACCGGATGATCACAAGCGGTGACCTCAGACCAT
>DATBVZ010000615.1:0-7721 GCA_036515095.1 Cyclobacteriaceae bacterium
TCGGCCCTGAGTTACTTCGATTCTATACGAAGTGAGCACATGCCTTCAAATCTTATTCAGGCGCAGCGCGACTATTTTGGGGCGCATACGTACGAGCGGGTAGACAAAGAGGGTGTATTCCATACCAAATGGATGGAAAAAGATTAAGTATCTGCTGAAACTGCAAACGTCATGAAATCCACAACATCACCAGTAGCTGAGGGGACGCTGTTTTTTATTTTCGGCGGAACCGGGGATCTCACCTCCCGGAAACTCATCCCGGCATTGTACAACTTATTTCTGGATGGATGGATGCCCGTCCGCTTTGCCATAATCGGAATGGGACGCACGCCCCTCACGGATGAACAGTTCAGGGATGAACTGGTAAAGGGTGTCAATCAGTTTTCGCGAAGCGGAAAAGTGAAACCTGAGAAGTGGAAGACCTTCGCGCAAAACATCTATTACCAGAAATCCGACATCAGCGACGCGGATGCCTGTGCACAACAATCAAAGGCGATAAGCCGCTTCGCGGAAGCATGGGAGGAGGAACCGGTTATCATCTACTACCTTGCGGTTGCACCAAGGTTCTTTACTACCATCGCAAAAAATCTGGCGCACCACAAGCTTGCCAGAGAAGCTGAAAAGTCGCGTATTGTTATCGAAAAACCATTCGGTCATGATCTGGACTCAGCCCGGGAACTGAACAAGCTGCTCTGCAGCATCTTTGCCGAGAATCAGATCTACCGCATCGACCATTACCTGGGTAAAGAGACCGTACAAAACCTGCTCGCATTCCGGTTTGCCAATTCCATCCTTGAGCCAATCTGGAACAGGAACTACATTGATCATGTACAGTTATCCGTAACGGAGCAACTTGGCGTAGGTGACCGTGGTGGTTATTACGATGACGCCGGGGCGCTGCGCGATATGGTTCAAAACCACCTGCTGCAGTTGTTGTGCCTTGTGGCCATGGAACCTCCGGTTAGTTTTCAGGCCGACGAAATTCGCAACCGCAAAGTCGATGTGCTGCATGCCATGCGAAAGTTTACTGCAGAATCCATCAAGAAAAGTGCAGTGCGCGGCCAATACGGTAAGGGATGGATGGAGGGCAGGGAAGTCACCGGTTATCGTGAAGAGCCCGGTGTAGATCCTGCTTCGAATACCGAAACCTTTGCAGCAGTCAAGTTTTTTATCGATAACTGGCGATGGCAGGACGTACCATTTTACTGCCGTACGGGCAAGCGAATGCATCAGTCATCATCCGTGATCACCATCCAGTTCAGGGATGTCCCGCACCTGATCTTCCCATCCGAAGCGCTGGAGAGCTGGCAACAAAACCGGCTGATCATCAGCATCCAGCCTGAAATGAGCATACGGTTGCAGGTACAGGCAAAACGTCCGGGCCTGGATATGATTCTCAATCCGATAGACATGATATTTGATTACCACGGCACATACAAGGAGCAAACCCCGGAGGCCTACGAAACCCTCCTGCTGGATACCATGATGGGTGATCAGACTCTTTTTATGCGCGCTGACCAGGTGGAGGCTGCCTGGGACTTGCTTATGCCGATCATCCATTCGTGGGGAGGCAAGAAGAGTCTGAATTTTCCGAACTATTCGGCGGATTCATGGGGGCCTGAAATTGCGGAAGCGCTCATTGCCAAAGACGGCTTCCACTGGTTTACCCTTCCCCTGAACAATCACCATGAAAAATAGGGTGCTTCATGTCTTCCGCCATTCCGACGAGGTGATACGAGCCGCTGCTGATTTCCTGCGCGACAGTATAGAACACGCACTCTTGGCAGGCATGCACTGCAACCTGGCACTGGCCGGCGGCAGTTCACCCCGGCAACTGTATGAAACGCTGGCGGGGCCACCCTATGACCGGGAAATCGAATGGAACAGGGTAAGGTTCTTTTTTGGTGATGAACGGAATGTTCCTCAGGACCATCCGGACAGCAACTTTCGGATGGCCTTAAAAAGTCTTCTACAGCCGCTCGAAATCGCGGCTGCCAACATCTTTCCTGTAGATACTTCGTTACCACCCGACAGAGCCGCAGCACAATACGAACAAACCATCCGCAACCATCTGGGCAGGCATTACCCATTTGACATCATACTGCTCGGACTGGGTGACAACGCGCACACGGCCTCCCTCTTCCCCTTCACATCCGTACTTGACGAAAAGCAGGCATTGGTCAGGGAGGTTTATGTGGAGGAAGTAAACCGGTATCGCATTACCTTCACCGCGCCATTGATCAATGCGGCCCGAACCGTCGTGTTCCTGGTTTACGGATCGTCAAAGGCAGCGGCAGTGTACGATGTCCTTGAAGGACCTCGTGACTACAAACGCTATCCGGCGCAACTTGTGTCACCCGCCCGGGGGGAAGTGCACTGGTTCATGGATGAGGCTGCAGCAGGAGGCGTGGATACAGGGAGGTAATGTTGGGAAAGGCTTCCTGAAAAGCGTGTGCGCTGGGATCACGGATTACACATAGTGAAAAATAAACCTGTAATTACCCCGGAAATAGTCTTTGCGTGCTCCTATCAGGCCTTTTCTGACCGAAATAAATTTTTTATGAATTGACCGATATTATTTTTTTTCTTTGTGAGAATAAATAATTATTAATTTCATCGCGTTTTATAAAATCAGACAGAAAAAATCACTGAATAAGAATGGCAGAAAACGTTTTTGACGCAATTGTAGTTGGTTCGGGCATTAGTGGCGGATGGGCTGCAAAGGAACTTTGTGAGAAAGGATTAAAAGTTATAATGCTTGAGCGTGGGCAAAACGTTGAGCATATCAAAGACTATCACAACGCCACTAAGAATCCCTGGGATTTTCCTCATCGCGGGACGCGCACACAGCAAATGATCAGGGATTATCCGGTACTAAAGCGGGACTATCCGCTTAGCGAGAGGAATCTGGAATGGTGGGCAAGCGACAAGGACTGCCCGTATACGGAGATCAAACGGTTCGATTGGTTCCGCGGGTATCAGGTAGGCGGCCGGTCCCTGCTATGGGGAAAGCAGAGTTACCGCCTGGCAGATCTTGATTTCGAAGCCAACGCCCGGGAAGGAATTGCCATTGACTGGCCCATCCGATACAAGGACATTGCCCCCTGGTATGATTACGTCGAAAAGTTTGCGGGAATTAGCGGTAACAGGGACGGGATTCCCCATCTTCCGGATGGCCAGTTTCTTCCTCCCATGGAAATGACCTGCGTGGAAAAGGACGTTGCTGCAAGGATCAAGGAACACTACAAGGGTCAGCGCCATGTGATCATGGGCCGGGCGGCCCACGTCACAGGTCCCCTGGAGGGTCGCAGTCTTTGCCAGTATCGCAACCAATGTTCGCTGGGGTGCCCATTCGGTGCCTACTTCAGCACACAGTCGTCGACACTTCCGGCAGCAGTCAAGACAGGAAATCTCACGGTTCGTCCCTGGAGCATCGTCACGCGGGTTCTTTATGACAAAGACACCAAACGCGCTACCGGTGTTGAAGTACTGGACGCCGAGACCAATCAGACATACGAGTACAAATCCAAAATTATCTTTCTGAATGCTTCTACGCTCAACACCGCGTGGATCCTGATGAACTCCGCCACGGATGTCTGGCCCGAAGGCCTCGGGAGCAGCAGCGGGGAACTTGGACATAATCTTATGGACCATCATCTTGGTGTGAGCGCCAGCGGTTGGGTTGAGGGTCATGAAGACAAATACTATTATGGACGTCGTCCTAATGGTATTTATATTCCCCGTTTCCGCAATCTTAATGGTGAGAAACGTGACTACATCAGAGGGTTTGGTTACCAGGGAGGTGCAAGCCGGGAAAACTGGAGCAAGGAAGTGGCCGAGTACAATATCGGCGCCGCGTTCAAGGAAGCGCTTACCGAACCCGGAAGATGGACCATGGGGATCGGCGGTTTTGGCGAAATCCTCCCCTATCATGAAAACAAGGTTGCACTGGATAAGAGCCGCACCGATAAATGGGGGCTGAATATCCTTGCCATCGACTGCGAGTTGAAGGAAAATGAATTGAACATGCGTAAGGATATGCTCGCCGATGGGGTTGAAATGCTTGAGGCGGCAGGTGTTAAGGATGTAAAGGGACACGACGGCGACGGAACTCCAGGGCGCGGTATCCATGAAATGGGAACTGCGCGAATGGGACAAGATGCCAGGACCTCCGTTCTCAATAAATGGAACCAGGTATGGGACGCACCGAACGTGTTTGTGACAGACGGCTCCTTCATGACTTCAGCAGCATGTCAGAATCCGTCGTTGTCGTATATGGCATTCACTGCCCGCGCGGCGGACTACGCTGTGAAGGAATTAAGGACAATGAATTTGTAATCAGTACGAATAAAGAATACCAGTATGAATAGAAGAGATGCATTATCAAGGGTCGCGTTGCTTTTCGGAGGAACTGTCATCGGGGCGGAAGCTTTTTTGACGGGTTGCAGGACAAAGTCCGCCGAAACAGCAGCCCTTACCTTCGATGCGGATGTGATCAGCCTCCTCGATGAAGTGGGAGAAACGATCTTACCCACAACCCCATCGTCTCCCGGAGCAAAGACAGCCGCAATCGGTGAGTTCATGAAGGTGATCGTCACCGACTGCTATGAAGAAGAGGATCAGGAGATTTTTATGAAAGGCATCGGATTGCTGAACGAAGCTGCAGACGAGAAATGGGACAAGATCTTCATGGAACTTTCCGGGCAGGAAAAGCACGATCTGCTTGTGGAGATCGACACAGAAGCGAAATCGTATAACGACTCAAAACAGAATTCAGACCCGAATCACTATTTTACGATGATGAAGCAACTTACGCTTTGGGGTTACTTCACTTCGGAAGTAGGCGCAACCCAGGCGCTACGCTATCTACCTGTCCCTGGCCGCTACGAAGGTTGCATCGACTACAAGAAAGGCGATAAGGCCTGGGCGACCTGAAATAATGGTACAATACCCTGTTACTACCGCCACGACCGCAAGGCATCCCGCTGTGCACCTATGAAGCCTGGACATAAATCCTCCCGGCGTGAGTTCCTCTCCGACACATCAAAGATAATTGTTGGCGCCGGAATGTCGGGCGTATTGGTTTCTCCTCATGCGGCAGCAGGACATCCTGATACCCGTTCGGCCAATGATAAAATCCTTGTCGGACTGATCGGCTGCCGGAACATGGGCTTTGGAGATCTCGAGAATGCGCTCAGACAGCCTAACGTGGAATGCGCGGGACTGTGTGACGTGGACGATTCAATACTGGAAAAAAGGACCGCCGATGCAGCAAAGTTGCAGGGAAAAGCGCCGAAGAAATACAACGACTTCAGAAGACTACTGGACGAACGTGATCTTGATGCGGTTATCATTGGCACTCCGGATCACTGGCATTGCCTCCCGTTCGTTTATGCCTGCGAAGCAGGAAAGGATATCTATGTAGAAAAGCCATTAGCCAACAGCATCGCTGAGTGCGAGGTCATGGCGAAGGCCGCCCGTAAACACGGAAGGATCGTTCAGGTCGGGCAGCAACAGCGTAGCGGTACCCACTGGATGCAGGCCATGGAATTCATTAAGGCCGGAAACATTGGTCAGCTGCGCAAGATCCGGATCTGGGGGAATTTTAATTATGGTATCGGCGCGCCAAAGGTACCCGATGGCAAGGTTCCCGATGGTGTTGACTTTGACGCCTGGCTTGGACCAGCTCCCGAGAGATCCTTCAACGAAGCACGATTTCACGGCTCTTGGCGCATGTTCTGGGATTATGGCGGTGGCCTGCTTACCGATTGGGGTGTGCATCTGATCGATATGGCACTGTGGGCCACGGGCACCGAAACGTTGCCGCTTTCAGTTTCTGCCGCAGGTGGCAATTGGGCATTCACCGATCATGACCATGAGACCTTCGACACCATGAGCGTGGTCTACCAGATGAAGGATCATTGCATAACCTGGGAACACACTGCGGGTACTCAAAACGGGCCTTACGGCCGACTCTACGGCCTGGCCTTCGTGGGGAATGACGCCACGCTGGTGATCGACCGTAACGGATGGGAGTTGTTGCCTGAAGTGGAGGATGGACGATATAAAGTCCAGGCTATACCAAAACAGGCAGGCCGCGACTACCACTTCGAACACATGAAGAATTTCCTGGATTGCCTGCGCGACCGAAAAGATCCGAATTGCACGATCGAAAACGGAAGACTCGTCGCAATGTATGCGCACATGGGAAATATTGCATTGCGTACAGGTTCGCAACTGAACTGGAATGAAGGTGAAAAGAATTTTGGTGACAACGCGGCTGCGAATGCGTTGATCCGGCCGGCGTACCGGAAACCGTGGAGGTTTCCGGGCGTGTAGACAAAACCAGCGGCAGGCGCGAACGATTGTGCGTCCCTACCGCATATCAAACACCTCCGACGGGGCTCGCTCGGCAACCATGATCGCCCTTAGTTCCTCAACCTTGTCCGGAAATTTGCCTGCAAGGTTATTTGTCTCACCCTCATCGTCCCGAAGGTTGTACAATTCAAATGTCCCGGGCGGATCGGCATTGACGTTGTATTGGATAAGCTTCCAGTCGCCGGCCCTGACGGCCAGTCTTCCGTTTTGCTCATGAAATTCCCAATACAGGACCTCATGCTGTTGCTGCTCCTCGTTCCTTCCCATAAGCACAGGCAAAAAAGAGATCCCGTCGGTTTCATTTCCGACTTCAATGCCTAGCAGTTCTGCTAACGTGGGCATCACATCCCAGAATGCAGACACATGATCGGTCGTAGTTCCTGCTGCGATGTTGCCGGTCCAGCGCGCTATCATCGGCACACGAATACCGCCTTCATACAGGTCGCGCTTATATCCACGAAATTTTCCATTGCTGTCGAAGTAGTCGGGATCTCCCCCGCCCTCAAGATGGGGCCCGTTGTCTGAAGTAAAAATGATCAGGGTATTATCATCCAGACCCAGTTCGTGAACTTTCGTCAGCACCTCTCCGACCATGTCATCGAGCATCGTTATCATGGCAGCAAAGGCCGCGTGCGGCTCCGGCTGGGAGCCATACGGTCCATTTCGGAAGTTCTCACCATCATCAACTCCCCTGAACGCTTTTTCCGGTGCGTATTTTCCGCGGAAGCGTTCCATGTAGTTGTCCGGCGCCGCCAGTTCCGCGTGCGGAACAGTGACAGGGTAAAAAAGAAAAAAAGAGGTATCCTTGTTCTGTTCCAGAAATTCAAGCACTTCCTGGTGGATGATCGCCGGCGCGTAGGTTTCTTTCGCCATACCCGTGTTTTTTTCCAGCACAACCTTTTCATGATTGTCCCACAGGTAGGCTGGATAATAGTTGTGTGCAAGGCGCTGACAGTTGTAGCCAAAGAAACGGTCAAAGCCCTGGCGGTTGGGGTCACCTTCGGTGTCGATAAATCCCAGACCCCACTTTCCAAATGCTCCGGTAATATAGCCTTTTGATTTTAGCAGCTCTGCTACCGTAAATGTTTCATCAGGAATCGGCCATTGACCTTCCGGCTTCCATTCCTTGTTTCCGCGAATAGGTGTATGCCCGGTGTGTAATCCGGTCATCAGCGAAGACCGCGACGGTGCGCATACCGTGGCCCCTGAATAGTGACTCGTGAACCGCAGCCCTTCGCCTGCAAGCCGGTCAATATTCGGCGTTTGAAACCGCGCCTGGCCATAACAACTCAAGTCCCCATAGCCAAGGTCATCAGCAATGATATAAATGATGTTGGGTACTC
>DATBVZ010000616.1:0-2196 GCA_036515095.1 Cyclobacteriaceae bacterium
TCCGTGGGGCCCGCGGGCACGAATGCCGACATGGTGACACGTTCAACTCGCGGGTCGTTCAGAAGCTCATTTTTGAAGGCGTTCTCATTATTTCCAAGCAAATACGATTCCCTCAAAACCAACAACCTGTCTCTGTCGTATCCGATTTCCTTGTTTTGGATATACGCCATTTGCTGGCTAACTATGATGATGGAAAGGATCAGGCCCGCAGAGACCACGAATTGAAACACCACCAGCGCACTGCGAATACCTTTGCTCTTTCCGCTATTGGTGGTTTTGTTCCTAAGTGCCGAAATCGGCCTGATCGAGGAAAGAAAAAAGGCGGGGTAGCTGCCGGCAAGTAAGGTGATCGTTATTCCCAGTAACAGGAGTCCCAAAATCACCTCAGGGTTAGCAATGAAACTGATATCCAGTGATTTTCCCGACAATTGATTGAATATGGGAAGTGCAAAGACAACGAGTGCCAGGGCTAGAATCATTGCCGCGGAAGTTGCCATAAGAGACTCCGTTAAGAATTGCTGGACCAACTGACTTCGCAGCGAGCCCAATACTTTCTTAACGCCGATCTCCCTGTTTCGTCTCGTGGCCCCGGCCGTGGAAAGGTTCATAAAATTGATACAGGCGATCAATAACATAAATAACGCCACCGCAGCGAATATATAGACCGTTCTTACGTCCCCTCCGGCTTCCAGTTCAGTTTGGCCTGCAAAATCAGAATAGAGATGGATGTCTGTCAGCGGTTGTATAAACAAGCCGATTTCATTTCCATTTTCCGTAAATTTCTCAAAGGTCATTCCTATTTGGGCAACCTGAGGACCCATGTACTTTTCCACGATGGCAGGTAACTTTTTCTCCAGTTCTTCAATGTTCGTTCCTTCCGAAACAACCACGTAGTTGAAATAATTTGAAGCCATCCAATTGTCTACCTTCGAATCGCCCACTCCCTCCATGGATGCAAAGAGGTCAAAATGAAAATGAGAATTGGCCGGCACATTTTCAATGACACCGGTGACCAGGTACTGCTCTTCTGTTCCTTTGAAATCCAGCAGTTTGTTTATGGGGTCTTCATTTCCGAAATACTTCAATGCCTCGTCCTTTGTTATGACGATCGTATGCGGGTCTTTGAGCGCAGTTTTCGGGTCACCTTGAAGGAAGGGGAGTGTAAAGACATTGAAGAAGTTGGGGTCGACAAAGGCAAGCCTGCTGTTCCTGTATGTTGTACTCTTATACGCTATTTTAGGCGACCCGGCTCTCCTTATTCGGGTACCTTCAATTACCTCAGGGAATTCGTTAACCAAAGTGGCGGCCACCGGAGCGGGCGTCACTGCCTCTTTGATCACCTCCCCGTTGACCTTTCCTTTCAGTACAACGCGGACGATCCGGTCGGCTTTTGCATTATAACGATCAAAACTTAACTCATCGGCCACGAACAGGAGGATGACAAGACTCGTGGCAATACCCAATGCCAGGCCGGAAACATTGATGGCGAACAGGCTTTTGTTCCTTGATACATTTCTCCATGCGATTTTAAAGTAGCTTTTGTACATGCTGCCTATTTTACGTTTGAGGCTGCTTCCTCAGACTGGAGGTCGCGGGATTACAGAGCGTAGCCTTAATAATTATGCCAGGCTCAATAGTCTTATGAATTCATTGGAAAGGAGTCCCGCCATCATTGGTTGTTCAGATTTGAACAATCAGTGGACAGATACGGTCATCGAATGGGGAAGTTGGTCCTTTGGTACAAGCCAATCAGGGCGTCTGTGGTGAATTTCACTAAACCGGAGACGTTCACTGTTTAACTATTAGGAGTAAACGGTCGCGTACTGCGCGAGCGCACGGAAAAAATCTGAATACCGATTCCAGAACCTGGTCATCCGCATTGAAAAGTATACACCACGCACACCAACTACACACCCAAATCCGCCGTGTAATCGGTCCGGGTAGCGGATCTGATGTTATTCTTCCAACTTGAGCTCACCTTTGTTCTGCAAGAGAGAAACTTCAATTCAAAGACCATGAAAACAAAATCCAATGCACGCGATGTTCATGACGATAACGTTGGCCATCACGTTGAGCTGCTCAAGCGACGAAGCTGAATTTGTTCCGGAAATCGGACTGGAGTACGGCGGCGGGATTATCGTTTACGTCGATGATACCGACCAGCACGGCCTGATCGCCGCCACCACCGATCAGGGC
>DATBVZ010000617.1:0-3490 GCA_036515095.1 Cyclobacteriaceae bacterium
GATCCTCTCGAGTTTTTCCTCCCAGTCTTCAATGCAGTTGGTCTCATACGATGGGAGTTGATTCGATTGCAGGTAACCCGGCACATGATGGTTGACTATACCCGACAACCTCCCGGTCCGGATACCGGCCGTCTCGCTCAATGCAGGGCTGCCCGACAGAAAAATAAGGCCGCCGTCGAGAAACGACGACCTGCCGGTTTCATGTATGTAACTGAGCAGGGCATTGCGCGCGCTGTTGATGTGATTGGGTATGGAGTCCCGGGTGATTGGTATATACTTGGTTCCCGATGTAGTGCCTGAAGTTTTGGCGAAGTATTCAGGCCTCCCTTGCCACAAGACATCTTCTTCGCCGTTGATTACGCGTTCGATGTAGGATTTCAGTCCCTCATAATCGCGAACCGGCACCTGCTTCCTGAATTCATCGTACGCGTGTATATCTTCAAAGCCGTGATCCCTGCCGAATGCGGTATTCTTTGCCCGCCGGAGAAGCGACTGAAATATCCTTTCCTGACAACGCTGTGGTGTTAGTGACCATTTTTTTGTTTCGGACGCTACAAAAGCCGCAAACGGCTTTGCCAGGACTGATCGGATTCCCATAAGAGCGCAATTTAGCAATTTGCTGACGTTCGGGATAAGGAGGGTATCGACGTTGTACAAACGAGGAACTTTTTGTGAATAAAGCCGTTATGAAATCATATTTTTGATCCGGAGGGATCTCCGCATTACAGGGTTAAAATCTTGATCAATTTGCCATGAGAAGCACGATAACCGTCATCATTGTGGGGTTCATCGCCGGGTTGGCTGGCGCCTATTCCTATTGCAATTACTATTTCGATGATCTCCTCGAAGCCTCTGTAGAGTCGGGTAATTTTGCCTCGGCTCCGGGTACAGGCTACAACCCGCCTGCGGCTGCCCGTATTCCATCCTCGTCGCGAACCACGGCAAGTGCGGTGCCTGTTGACTTCAGTGATGCGGCCGCCAGGGCCGTATCGAGCGTTGTGTATATAAACAGCATTTCCAAGGGAGTCACGTATTCGTATTGGGATTGGTTCTTTGGTGAAAGCCCGGGAAACCGCACCCAGGTAAGCAGCGGTTCCGGTGTCATTTTTAACAGCGACGGATATATTATTACCAATAATCACGTGGTGGAGTCCGCCGAAAGACTGGAGGTAATCTACAACAAGCGCGTTTACCCTGCGGCCCTGATCGGCACCGATCCATCTACCGATCTCGCGGTACTTAAGATCGACGCAAAAAATCTTCCTGCCATTACGTTGGGAAGTTCCGAAACCTTGCAGGTTGGGGAATGGGTAATTGCAGTGGGTAATCCGTTTACCTTGTCTTCAACGGTTACGGCTGGTATCGTCAGCGCCAAGGGGCGACGGATTGGGATACTGGAAGACAAATTTCCAATTGAATCCTTCATTCAAACCGACGCTGCCATCAATCCCGGTAACTCCGGCGGTGCCCTGGTGAACAAGAACGGCGAGCTGGTGGGTATCAATTCAGCCATTCTTTCCCGGACGGGATCATACACCGGATACGCGTTTGCCATACCCGTGGATATCGTGAAGAAAGTCTATGACGACCTGGTTAAGTACGGTGTTGTTCAGAAGGCCATATTCGGCGGGAAGGCTATTGAATACAATTATGAGAATGCGCGGAAATATAACCTGAGCACCAATGGAAACCCGTTCGATGGGGTACTGATCGAAAGCCTGGAGCGCGACGGTCCGGCCGTAAGGGCAAACCTTAAACCCGGTGATATCATCACCCGGATCAATGACACCCCCGTCGCTACCCAAAGCGCTTTCGAGGAAGAACTGAGTTACCATTACCCGGGCGACAAGATCACGGTGCACTACATACGGGACGGAAAACCTTACTCAGCCGTAGTAACCCTCGTAAACAAGAATGGGACGACTGACATTATCAAACGAAATATTGTCAAATCATCAACGCTGGGGGCTAACCTGGAAGCCACAGAATACGGTGTGAAAGTATTTCATATAGAACAAAGCAGCGTGCTCAGGCAAATCGGCGTTCCGGAAAATTTCACAATCGTTGCTATCAACCGCGTTCGCGTAAAGGATCCGAATGAAGTCATTGAATTCTTTGACAAATACCGGGGACGTGGTTACATCTACGGCATAAACAGCTCAGGTCAGCAAGTGGAACTTCAGTTCGCCCTCCGGTAAAGCGGATTTGCCCAACCAATACAGCTTCTACATCCGCATCTTGAGCTTCTTGCCGAGTTCGTCAACCGAAGACTTAAAGTTAAGATCGGTTTTCATCATATCCTCCACCGATTCCAGGGCGTGGATTACTGTGCTGTGATCCCTGCCCCCGAAATTTTCTCCGATAAGCGCAAGGGTAAGCTGCGTATATCGCTTGCAAAAATACATGGCTACCTGACGGGGAATAACGAATTCGCGTTTCTTGATCTTTCCCTTCAGGGCATCCAGGTCGATCTTAAAGTATTCGGAAACGGTCTTCTGAATAAAATCAACACTTACATCCGACTGAATTTCTTTGATGATGTTCTTCATCACCTCTTTGGCCAGCTCAAGATCGATCTCTTTCTTCAGCAGCGTGGCGTGAAAGATCAGCGAGTTCAGAACACCTTCCATATCACGAAGGTTGGTATCCACCGAATAGGCGAGGTATTCCGCTACTTCGGTAGGTATTTCGATACCGTCGGCCTGCATTTTCCGGTTAATTATTACCAGCTTCGTTTCGAAATCGGGTTCCTGCAGATCAGCAGTCAAACCCCATTTGAAGCGGGATAACAGCCTTTCCTGAAATCCTTTCATATCACGCGGCGGACAATCGCTGGTCATAATGATCTGCTTGCCGCTTTGATGAAGCTGATTGAAAATATGAAAGAACATTTCCTGGGTTTTTTCACGCCCGGCCAGGAACTGGACATCATCAAGGATCAGCAGGTCTACCTGCAGATAAAAATTCTGGAATTCCTGCAGTTTATTGTTCTGAAGGGCGCCGAGAAACTGATTCGTGAAATCGTTCTGATCCACGTACAACACGATCTTATCGGGAAGATTGTTTTTGATCTCATTTCCCACCGCCTGAACCAGGTGTGTTTTTCCAACACCTACGCCACCGTAAAGCATCAAGGGGTTAAAGGATGTAACGCCGGGCTTCTTGGCCACGGCAACACCTGCAGAACGCGCCAGCCTGTTGCAATCTCCTTCCACAAAATTGTCGAACGTATAATTGTGGTTCAGTCTTGAATTGACTGTCTGCGGGTTAAGCGCTTTGAAGGTAAACGGCGAATAATCCTCCGATCCCGGAACGCTGTTGACTGCGCTTCTTCTCAGCCCGTTGGGATAGTTAACCGCTACAGGAGGATTGGTAAGATTCCCACTGTCAACAATTACGGAATACTCAAGTCTTCCCGTAGGACCAAGAACCGTGTGAATGGCTTTCTTCAGCACAGGAACATAGTTCTCTTCAAGCCATTCATAAAAGA
>DATBVZ010000618.1:0-7878 GCA_036515095.1 Cyclobacteriaceae bacterium
CCGGAGGTGGAGCAGACCGTTTTTGGAAAAAATGGTTTAGCGGAAGGCCTGAAGAAGGGCTCGCTGTTCATCGACATGTCTACGATCGCTCCGGCGGTAAGCATAAGCATTGCCGGGCGGCTGGCAGAGCAGGAGGTCGAAGCGCTTGATGCGCCCGTTTCAGGAGGGCAGGGTGGTGCGGAGGGAGCGACGCTGTCGATCATGGCGGGCGGAAGCCCGGCAGCATTTGAACGAGCGCTACCGATTTTTCAGAAACTCGGTAAGAACATCGTGCATATTGGCAATTCGGGCAGCGGACAGGTGACCAAGGCCTGCAATCAGATCGCTGTCGGTTTGACCATTCAGGCCGTGGCGGAAGCCATGACACTGGCGAAAAAGGCGGGCGTGGACACCGAAAAGGTGCGGGCAGCACTGCTCGGTGGACTCGCGCAGAGCAGGATCCTTGATCTTTACGGGCAGCGCATTATCGACAGGAATTTCAAACCCGGATTTCGAATCCGCCTGCATCGCAAGGATATGAATATCATACTTCAGACGGGCAGGGAATTGTCCGTGCCGCTTTACGGCTCGGCCATAGTGGCCGCGCAGATGGATGCGTTGATCGCGCAGGGTGATCAGGAGCTGGATCACAGTTCATTGGCTTTGTTGCTGGAAAGGATGGCAGGATTGGAGTGAAAGCAGCTATGCCATTGCCTGGTACGAACTTCAATATTGCTACTCCATCAGGATGACCTACCTTTTTCATAGGCATGTTTTTTTTGCTACCACAAAACATTGACCCTCTCCAAAATACCTATTCACCGAAAAGTGGCTTTCGAATCGACGATCCTGACAGATTTGACGTTCAGCTTGTACGTGGCAACTTCACTATCCTCATTTAGCAGCGAGTCAGGCAACGATTCCCTCAGCGAATTTGAGTAACTCATCGGGGAAGGCAGATTCTGCTTCAGGCTCGCTGCCAATGGTTCCGCTTCGCTGACATCGGTAACAATGGTGACAAACATGGTGTCACCCTTCCAGTATTTCCGGATTGCGCGGTTAACATCGTCTACGGTGAGCTTTTCCAGCAGGGCATCCGCCTCGTTGATGTA
This sequence comes from Cyclobacteriaceae bacterium, assembly GCA_036515095.1. GTDB lineage: Bacteria > Bacteroidota > Bacteroidia > Cytophagales > Cyclobacteriaceae > ZC4RG29. Next base: position 1,092 of record DATBVZ010000618.1, read on the forward strand.
GTCCTGCCGTCCATACAACCGGCTGTCCATAAGGTAACCAAGTTGCTTTTCAGGGGTTTGGATGTATAACCGGATATAGGACCGGAGGAACGTCCGTGTTAACTCAAAATCTTCCTTATTCATGCCCTTGACGATCATATTGTTGAGCTCCCTCAGCGCCATCCGCAAGGCAAAATGCGCATGTCCTATAGTAATGTCCTTCAGTTCGGGATATTGTTGTTTTAAACCCTTCGCGATCTGTACCGGCCTGATCCACATGGCAAAATAGTTGGACCTCCTTGGTACCCCGGGTGGAGGCAACATGTTTCCGCCTCCGTTTGAGTACCACTCTATATAGGAATAATCCCCGTAGTTCATGGACCGTTCCTCGCGGATCTTCTGGTAAAGTCTGGAGTACGATTTGCGGTGTTCGCCGAGCCACGAATTAGCGACCATGAGCGCAGCGAAATCATCATCCGCCCGGGTTATGGAAAGTGGTGTCCCCGTAAAGATCGCGGACCCGAGCGCGCCTTCCTTTGCTATGATCTCAACCTGTATGCCGTCCGGCTGATTTGGGGAGCCGGGCTCCGGCAACTCAGGCGTTCCCTCGGGCAACTTTTTAACGTCAGCCTTCTGCCGGGCCAGGAGGGCAGGATCATAGTTGCCGGCGATACCTACGATGAGGTTGTCCTGCCGGAAGTATTGATCATAATGTTTTTTGCATGACTCCATGGTAAGACCACCTATTCCGCTCACGGTGCCTGCAACCATGTGCTGATAATTGGTGTCCCGGAAAAGCAGATCCTCCAGTGCTTTTTTACTGTATTCCTCGTCGGATGAAGTTCGTATTACCTGGGCTACATAGTTTTCCTGGTTCGATTTCAAGCGGCTGAAATCGCTTTCGTCCATCCGCGGATTGGTGATGAGGTCTATCATTACCGGATAGAATTCATCCAGGTGATCGACATGAACGGCAAAGGTGAACAGGCTTATTTCTTTATCTGCGAAATACGAAATTTCGGCCGCCATCGGATAGAGGAAATCCTTCAATTGAGTGCTGCTCATTTTTGTCGTTCCGCCGTCGCCGACAAGGCTGGTTGTAAGAAACGTCAGTCCCTCGTGTCCCGCGGGATCCGTAACGGATCCGTTGCGGAACATGAACTTGAAGACAATCTTATTTGATGCGGCGAGCTTAAGTTCTACAAAGTCTGTTGCTACTGCCCACGGCGGGATACAAACAGCCAGCAGCAATATGGGTATGATCCTGCCTGGTATCATTATTTTACTCCTCCGGTTTCGTTGGGTGAAATGGTTGAGATGGTGAGTTGCGTGTCGTTCACGTACTTGTTTGCAACCATCATAAGGTCTTGTGGTTTCACTTTTTCATAATTGGCATACGTGCGGTTCAGCGATTCCGGATCGCCGGTGATCCATATGTAATTGGCTAATGTTGCGGCTATCGCATCCGGACTGTCAATGCGCATGGCGAAACTGTATTTCATGTGTGAGAGGGTGACGGCAAGCTCTTCCTCATCAACAGGCTCCTTCTTTGCTTTTGCAATTGCGTTCATGATCTCGTCCTTAACGTATTGCAGGTCGGCGGCGTCAACCACGGAAGCCTGAATAGTGAACAGATACGGGTCCTTTGAATCGGGCGCCCCTCCGTTAAGGAATCGTACCTTTCTTTCCGTGAGCACGAGTTTTTTATAGAGGTCCGACTTTTCAGAGAATAGAACGGCGCTCAGTATATCCAGCGCCGGCATGTCTATGGCCGTATCGCTGAATGCGGGCGCCTTAAACGATAAATCCAGAAAAGGAGGGAAGTTGGGTACCTGCACATGGGCAAACCGGGTTTCTGTCTGCGGCGTTTCCGGAGTGACCCGGGACTGATAACCACCCTTTTTCCAGGACCCGAAATACTTCTCCGCCAGGGCATTGACCTTTTCCGGCGACACGTCGCCAACGACAAGGATGGTGCAGTGCTCGGGCCTGTAAAACCGGTCAAAAAACTGCAGGGAATAGTCGTACTGATTGGGCATGTCAACGATATCCTCGAAGAAACCCATGGTGGTATGCGAGTAGGTATGGTCCGTGAACGCGGTGGACCGGGTTTTTTCGTATAGTTGCATATACGGACTGGCAAAATTCTTTGTGTACTCGCCCTTTACCGCACCCGCTTCGGTCTTGAAATCCTGGATTGAATAATGCAAATTCATGAACCGGTCGGATTCCAGTTCAAACATCGTGTCAAGCATTTCCGCGTTGCCCGTCATGTGATATACGGTTCTGTCATTTGAGGTGTTGGCATTTGCGGATGCCCCAATTCCCTTCAGTACTTCCTGGTATTTCTCATTCGGGTATTTTTCTGTCCCGCGAAACATCATGTGTTCAAAAAAGTGGGCAAACCCCGACTTTCCCGGCTCCGTCTCGTCGCGGGATCCTGCCCGTACAACGATATAGAATGCCGCAATACCGGGACTCTCAAAAGGTACCGTTACAACGTTCAGCCCGTTAGCAAGATCGTACTGATGAATGGGATAGGGTAATATTTTGGCGGCCTCCTCCGGGTATGTGAAATGGATCAGCCCAAGGGCAACAATGCACAGGGTGCAAGCAGCAACTTTATTCATGACACCGTTGATTTTGATCCGGAATGCCTTCCGGACTACTACCCGTAAAGTAGTAAGGATGTCATGAAATTAAAACAGGATTCAGAGAATCCTGTTTTTACAGCGCGACAGCCGGTCGGAAAGCTGCAGGTTTTTGAATTCAAACCATGCTTCCTGCCGTAGCCAGGGGGATAAAGCCGGTGTCAGTATGCCCTGTCAATGGTCCCTGAACCGTAGACCTTTTTCTGCACATTTTTTGTATTCCCCTTGTGCTTGATGCTTCCATTTCCCAGGATGGAGGCATGAAGGTCGTTGGTCACATTAAGTTCGCAAAGTCCGGTTCCGCTTACCTTTGCCTTTGCCGTTTCAATTCCGCAGCCGAATCCGTTTATACTGCCGGCTCCGCTTACCAAAGCTTCAATAGAATTACCATAGCCGCTCAGATTCATCCTGCCCGGGCCGCTTACTTCGGCCTTGATGATATCTCCTTTCAGATCCAGCTCCATCGTTCCGCTTCCGGAAACACCGAGTCTGATTGAGTTGGTAGCCAGCGAATTCTGGCTGATAATTTTTCCACCCCCGTTGATCTGCAATTCGTTGATGTTTTTCATGCTTATCGTCACCTTCATGGTGGGATTGAGTTTAATGTCATCAATCTTGCTCCAGATACTCTTATTGGTGTTGGTTGGTTTGCGATCAACATTTATCATCAGAATACCGTCTTCAACATGGATGTCCGTTAATTCGTAGATCTCTGTTAGGGCCTCAACGAGGACTTCCTGCTTGTTTGTTTGCTTCAGGTATACGGTGTAGTTTGAATTTACGTAAACGCTGTTAAATTCGGGGAGTTCGAGCGTTTTCTTGGTCACCTGGGCAGATGAAAAAATAACGGTAAAAGCCAATACAATAGTGCAAAAGAACTTAGTTTTCATAGGCTGATTTTGTCAACGTTCGTACAATTGGTCAAGTAATAACGATCCGGTTAAATTAGGAAATGTACCCGACGATAATTAGGGACATTCGACGGAAAACATACGTGCCAAAAATTGTTTTGCAGTCGAAAACTTACATGGGGTTTGGGGTGACACCCTGCGTGTCTTACTTGTTCTTCCTGAAAATGATCATGAAAATAACAACGCAGAGTATGCCACCCAGGCAAAGTACAAGTAAAATTTCAGGCGTTATCAGCTTTGTTGCGTGCATAGTAATCCTTCTTTCGGCTAAAATTTGTAGCGCATCTGAAATTTAATATCGTTTCTTTGATTTCCTGCTATCTGATCGTTACCGGATCCGATATTTTCCCTGTCGGTATAACGGGTGTGCGCAAAACGAATCCAGCACGTAAGGCGCTTTCCGGGATTGAACCTGGCCATGATGTAATGACGGACACCCACACCCTCATAAGCGGGCATCGAAAATGAAAGCCATGCATCGTGCTCATACACATATTGCCGGTTGTCGTAGTCCTCGGTATCGAACAGCACATACCTTGCTGAAACTGTAATTTTTCTAAGATCGAGCCGGATATCCTGCATCAGTGCAAAACCCTGGGTAGTGCGGTTGTTGATGGAGACCGTACTGAATTGCGCGCGTGTATTTAGAGTCAGCGACGGATTTGCCCGGATCCCGGCACCCAGGAGGTAATTTCGTTTGACGGCCGGGCCGGTCACGTATACCGTCGTCCGGTCGGCGCTGAGGTTGCGTGCCTTGCTCTCCTCCCGTACCTGTGCATAATAGTGAGCGGTTTTGCTGATTTCGCGACGGATGCGCAAAAGCCATTCATAACCGGCGGAGGGCGCATAACTTCTGTAACGCAGCCACGGGAAACGAAACAGGTCGACATAACCTGTAAAATTGAAATGCTTTTGGATCCGGTATTTCCATCCCCAGTAAATTCCGGTCTCATTTTGTACGGTACTTCCTTCACTCAGGGCATTGGAATAAAACGTATGAAAATCCGGCGCGAAGTACCGGTAAGCAAATGCGATATCAAATTTGGCGGTGAGACTCGTTAGTATTCCTGCCAGGAATGCCGTGCCTCCGCCAACACTTCGGGCCATTTCAGAGAACAAAGCACTGCTTCCCAAATTATAGTTCAGGAACAACGACAGATTGTGACTTTGCTTTCCGCTAAAGGCAAATTGGTTGTAGGGTGTGGGTTTTCGGCGAACCGGTGAGCTGAAAGTTATTGCATTCCATATAACACCGGCATCCAGGCCATGTGTCTTGTAGTTAAGGATCATGCCGGTATTGGTTTCGTGGACAGCATGTCTGGCGCGTTGCTCATTCGGCGTACGGTGGAGGCCTGACAACTGCAGGGCGGTAATCAATTGCCCGTCCGTCGTATCGGATTCAAGGGCGGCGTCTCTTCCTGCCTGTGCGTAAAAAGCAGTAACAAGAAATTTTCCGGTCGCTTCGAAGGTGATCAGCGAACCCCGTAAGTAACCATTTTCATTGGATGAGGTAAAGGGAAGCCCACCGATATTACTTCTGCGAATTGTGTTTACCGGTTCGCCTCCACTTTTGCCGAGGCCGAACAAACCGCCCAGGACGAGCCCTTGCCCGGCCTGGATCTGGTAATCACCAACAATCAGGTTTCGCATCCGGCCTTTATTCTGAAGCTGAATGTGGAATGAGCTGAAGTCAAACCCCAACTGCGTAACAGGTTTCATTAAGAATTTTTCGCCCGCGTCTTTGTCAACGGTAAAGCCGATACTGAAGTCGCCAGGTCTGCTCGACCGGAACCGTGCGGAAAGATGGTCCGGTGATCCCTGAAATTTTTTACCATCCGCACTAAAACCTGATTTCTTTTCAAGAATCCGGTCATAACGGGCTAGAAAATAGGCGTTTCTGTTGTCGGCGATACGTCTTATTATCGACCGGTTCATTCGGGAAGAGGGTTCCTCCAGCCGCACAAACAGCGATAACCGCGATGTTGTTACTTCATCAAATCCCGGAATTGCCTGCAATTCGTACAGTGAAATGAATTCCCCTTGCGTTTCGCGATGGGCAATCAAGGCGTTGACCTGAGACGCTGACAAGAATCCAAGGAGCCTGAGCTCGTCTTCAGTTACTTTATTCAAATCGTAGGGTTCGCTGAGAACCTGCATCAGGTTTTCGTACAATGTCTCATACGGTATGTCGTGATCCTGCGAGCCGGCTATGTCATCAAGAATTCGTTGGATGTCGATTTCTTCATTTTCGGGGACCTGACCCGATGACGCGCGCATAGACGCAAGAAAAAGTACGGTGATCGCCAATATCTTCATTTTTTGCGGATGGAATAGATTGCTGAGACCTGATGACAGGTACCCCGGATCACCGCGTATTCAAGAGCATAGTCGATTACCAGTTTGTCGGATCGAAATCCCACGCCAAAAAAAGCAGCGCTGGGGATGAGGTTGAATCCCGACCGGAAGCTGACCTTTTTCAGTGGTTTGTATTCTATTCCGGCTTTCCAGGTGGGCTTGTAGTCCAGATCTTTTGCTACTTCCGCCGTGACGATGAGGCTCTCGTCCGGAATAACCGCCATGCCTGCAGTCAGCACGGTGGGCAAGCGCTCATTATTGTCATGCGAAACAACCGGCTGATTAACGTTGATAATATGCGCTCCCACCTTTACAGCGGGTGTTAGTTCCGCTATGCCCCCGAAGCTGACGCTCACCACTGATCGGGTACCGAATCCTTCTGCGTTGTATTGGATCAGGTTTACCTTTGCACCCAATGAGGCCAGGCCGAACCGGTTGCCGAATCCAGCGGTCAATACCTGTTCGTTATACAGCGCGTCGCCAAATCGGAATACCCCTGCGGAAAGGGTTCCGTTCATGAATTGAATGAAGGCCACCGCAGCCATACGGTCGCTTCCGGGAAGCGCAGGTGTTTTGTCATAGGCTGTGGCTGCTCCTGCGCCTTTGATGCTCGCCAGGCCCCCGGGGTTATTGAACAACGACCATTCATCCGGCAGACAGGACGTGCTGTTGCCCATCCCTTTCCCACGGGCACCCATCAGGGTTGAGACACTTTGCGCCGCCGCAGAGACGCACGGGCATAGCAATACACAGGCCATGCCTATTGCTTTGAGGGTCATTCGAGGGGATAATTTTTCCTACAAAATAGGAAATGAAATTGAAAATTAGCAAATAGGGGATGGTTTATTTTAACTATGTCGCTATGGGCTGCGTAGGTATAAGGGTATATTT
>DATBVZ010000619.1:0-10875 GCA_036515095.1 Cyclobacteriaceae bacterium
ATCGCAGGTGTTCCTCCTGTCATCATAAACGGCTTGTGTTTCGACAATTATTTAATTTATTTAGGTCGATAATGGATTTCTCGGCATTTTGGGCGTAGTTCCAATAGATTCAGTCTGGCTGGTTATGAGGGGGATTTCGAAGTTACCAACAATTAATTTTGCGCGATTTAATTATTTCAAATTATGAGGAAACTAATAACGTGCGTTGTGGCTATCCTGGCGTCTTTCGGTGGGTACTCGCAGCAAGTGACACTCGCGAAAGATCAGATCATTTCGATTACGCAGGATTGGAAAGGTGAACGCTTGCCGGACGGCAGACCTAAAGTTCCTGATGCCCTGCTCAAAAGGCTTAAGAATATTTCATTGGAAGAAGCATGGGGAGTACTTCGCAACAAGGGCTATCACAATCAGTTCGAAGGAGAATGGATGATCCTTAAACCCGGCGAGGCGCTTACCGGCCGTGCTCTTACTGTGCAGTATTTGCCAAAACGCTCGGATTACGACAACCTGATACGCGCCAGGGGGAAGGAAGAGAAAAGGATAGGCAACTTCAACTCCTGGCCTATTGACATGCTCTCGCAGGGTGATGTGTACGTGGCCGACAGCTATGGCAAGATCGTGGATGGCACACTTATAGGAGACAACCTGGGAAATTCCATCTATGCCAAATCCGGCAACGGCGTTATCTTTTATGGTTCGGTACGAGATGCCGAGGGACTGGAAAAGATCGATGGATTCAATGCGTGGATCAAGGGATATGATCCTTCCTATATTCAGGAAATGATGCTTGGTGGTATTAATGTCCCCATACGTATTGGCCGCGTCACGGTTTTGCCGGGGGATGCGGTTCTTGCCAAGAAGGGTGGCATCGTATTTATTCCTGCGCAGCTGGTTGAAGAAGTAGTTTTGGCAGCAGAATTTATTGCCCTTCGGGATCAGTTTGGTCATCAGCGGCTCCGTGAAGGGAAATATACCGCCGGGCAGATCGACCAGCAGTGGACCGATGAGATCAGGAATGATTTTCTCAAATGGCTGGACCAGAATCCCGGCAAGTTACCAATGAGTCGAGCGGAGTTGGATGCCTACATGAAAAACAGGACCTGGTAGAATCAACACAATATCACCATATACAAAAAATGTCAACCTATGAAAACACCTTCACACAAAATGCTCGAAAAGTTTGGTTTGAAAGAGCCGGGAACGCTTACAACCGGACCCGTTGAGAAGGAAAACGGCCGTCGTGAGTTTTTCAAAAAGGCAGGTATGGGCGGACTGATGCTAGGTGGATTTATGTTCAGCCCCATCGAGGATACCCTGGCACAGGCTACTTCAAAAGTGAATCGCAACTCCGCACCTTCCGACCTAAAGATCACAGACATGCGCTATGCGGTGGTCATGAACGGTCATGCCCGGTGTCCGGTGATCCGGATTGACACCAATCAGGGTATTTATGGGCTAGGCGAAGTGCGGGATGGTGCATCCTGGCGGTATGCAATGTTCCTGAAGAGCCGCATTCTTGGCATGAATCCCTGCAGTGTCGAAATGATCTTCAAACGGATCAAACAGTTCGGCTTCCACGCGCGCCAGGGTGGCGGTGTGTGTGCCGTTGAAATGGCGTTGTGGGATATTGCGGGGAAGGCCTATAATGTTCCGTGCTATCAGTTGCTTGGAGGAAAGTACAGGGATAACATTCGCCTGTATGCGGATACCCCCGAAGGCAGGGACGAAGCGGATTTTACGGCCAGGGTAAGCAAGCGCATGGACGAAGAAGGGTTTACGTTTCTGAAGATGGATTTTGGGATCGAGTTGTTGAAGGATATTCCGGGGACTGTGGTGAACAGCAACTTTTGGGAAATAGGCCGGCAATGGACGAACCAACCGATGACCTACGGATCAACGGAGCACCCTTTTACGCAGGTGCAAATCACGGACAAGGGTCTCGATGTCCTTATGCAGCGCATTGAGCGGGTAAGGAACAAGATCGGGTATGATATCCCCCTGGCCTCCGACCACTACGGACACTTCGATCACAACAACGCCATTCGCCTGGGCAGAGCTTGTGAGAAATATCGCCTGGCCTGGCTGGAAGACCTTATTCCATGGAGATTCACCGAGCAATGGCGTCAGATCACGCTGGCCATCGAAACACCTACCCTTACGGGTGAGGACATTTACCTGAAGGAGGAGTTTATCAAGTTGTGCGATACGCATTCCGTTGACATCGTTCACCCTGACCTTGCCACTTCGGGCGGGCTTCTGGAAACAAAAAGGATCGGCGACTACGCAGAAGAAAAAGGTGTTGCCATGGCCATGCACTTTGCCGGAACGCCTGTGTCGTTCATGGCCAACCTGCATTGCGCTGCCGCAACACAGAATTTTATGGCGCTTGAGCACCACTCTGTCGATCTCGACTATTGGGAAGATCTGGTGATCATGAAGGACAAGAAACCGATGATCGAAAAGGGATTTGCTCACGTGCCGGAAATGCCGGGACTGGGAGTAGAATTGAACGAAGACGTGGTCAAGCAGCACATTGACCCGGAAAATAAACAATACTTTGCTCCAACACCTGAATGGGATGTCGACCGTTCGTGGGACAGACTTTGGAGTTGATCCCTCAATGCTTTGGCTGCTTTGCGATACCGCTGTGAGCAGGGCAGCCAAAGTATGTTTATTTTAAACGATAATCCGAGCCTCCATGTCCAAATCGTCATCCAGAATCTTCTTCATACTGTCGCTGATTTTCCTCGTGGCCTTTATAATCGCCACAGTTCTTGAACAGCATGCATACGCGGGCTGGCTGCTGATGGCCTGTTTCCTGTGCGCGGCGCTGGGTATTCGGGCTTATGAACTCTTAAAAGGTTATTCGTATACCATCATGATCTTTGCGGTGGTAAGCCTGGCAATGTATTACCCCCAGTATTTTGTTATGGTAGGTGATTTCAAGCTTTCCAAACTGATCGTCCCGCTTTTGCAGATCATCATGTTCGGGATGGGCACGGCGCTTAGCTACAAGGATTTCGCGCGGGTTATGCAGATGCCAAAGGGAGTGATCGTGGGGATACTCTGCCAGTACTCCATAATGCCCTTTGTAGGCTGGGCGATTACATTGCTTTTTGCGTTTCCGCCGGAGATCGCCGCAGGCATAATTCTGGTGGGTAGTTGTCCCAGCGGACTTGCATCAAACGTTATGTCATACCTGGCGCGGGCTAACCTGGCGCTGTCGGTTACCCTGACTGCCGTTGCGACTATGCTTGCACCGCTGATGACTCCGTTCTATATGCAGTTGCTGGCAGGGCAGTATGTTGCCGTAGATTTCTGGGCGATGATGTGGGATATCTGCAAAATTGTTATCATTCCCGTCGGAGTGGGATTGATCTTCAATCATTATTTGCATGGCAGGTTCAAATGGCTGGACGAAGCCATGCCGCTGGTTTCCATGATTGGCATCGCAGTGATCATCACGATCATTACAGCTGCAGGACGAAATGATCTGTTGGTAGTCGGACCGCTGCTTATCCTTGCTACCTTTGTCCACAACACCAGCGGATTCTTTCTCGGGTATTGGGCAAGCCGCCTTGCGCGAATGCCTGAACAGGATTGCAGAACTGTCGCGCTGGAAGTGGGCCTGCAAAACGGCGGGTTAGCCTCAGGACTTGCTCTCGCAATGGGCAAGCTTTCCACCGTAGGCCTCGCCCCGGCCGTCTTTGGCCCCTTGATGAACATAACCGGCTCGTCGCTCGCACTCTGGTGGCGGTCAAAACCCCTTCCGGAAGACAAGGTTGCGGGGGTTAAAGCCCCGGTGTAGTTGGTAAGTAGTTGTGATCGGTATTCAGTAGTCTTTTATTGCAGCTTTGAGTTAAATGTTGCGAGGCTCGACCGAACGTCGATTAGTGATTTCCGTTTCCTTCCAACCCTAGTGAAACGTTGCCGCCAGGTAGGAGTCCAGATTTTGTCTGGTAATGATCTCCAATGGGAACAGACATGTTGGCTGAACTTTTTTGTTGAACAACAACCGGTTAGCCAACTGGCCCACTCCGGTGAACGCCTGCTCATTGATCTTTTGATTGATCAGAAAATCGATGATACCTTTCTTCAGAAAGTGAAGATTTTGTTTGAGCAGATCATAGGCGACCAGGCGAACATCATTCTTCCCCTGTTTCTCCAGCAAGGTCGATACAACGCTTGCTCCTTTTGATGTCGTTACCAGAATGCCCATCAGGTCAGGTCTTGAAATCACGTCGTTCAATTCCTTTTTCAGCGTTGGTTCGTGAGTGTGATTCAGATCCATGCTTACCACACTGAAACTTCCATGATTGTAATTGTCGAAGTATTCCTTGAATCCCTTTTCCTTTTCTGACAAGTGCGTGGAACGGTGGATGTCGTCATAGATGTGAAGGATGGCAAAGGCACCCGGTCCGTGGCGATTCATGTGGAGCAATTCCGCCGCTACCCGCCCGCTCTGATACAGGTCCTGGCCAATGAAACTGATCGGACTGGCTTCGGGCACGTTGTTGTTAAAGACCACATAAGGAATTCCGAGCAACTGGCACTCATCAAAAAATCCCAGGGCTTCCTGGTGAAAAATCGGAGCTGCAAGTATGCCATCGGGTCCGAGCGACAAAACCTTTTTCGTGATTTCTGAAAATGAGTTCGTGTCGTACAGATCGAAATAATGCGGGTCCACACGCACCCCGTATTGGGCCCACTCTTCCATAGCTTTTTGCACACCCTGTCCTGAAAGCCCCCAGTATTCGTCCTGTGATGGCTCGGGGATGAGGGCGGCGATCGAATAGGTCTTGTTGGTACCCAGCGTGCGGGCGATCAGGTTGGGTTTGTAACCCGTCTTGTCCAGGATCTCGATGACTTTTTCATACGCATCTTTGGATACCTGCCCTCGTTTATGGATAACACGGTCCACCGTACCAACAGAGACTCCTGCAAGCTGCGCGATGTCCTTTATTCGGATGTTCTTATTCATGAGAGGGGTGATTTGGTCAAATCAGAAACTAATTCAATTCTACACAAATTTTCTCAATGATGGTCAGGGGAAAGGAGTAATGCAGCTAAAAAGTGGGGGTGGGCACTAGCGGTGTCGAGGGATAGAGGTATAGCGGTACAGAGGATAGGAGGTCTACCCTATTCGTATCGTAACGAATCGACAGGATTCGTCAAAGCGGCTTTGATGGTATGATAACTGACGGTGATTATTGCCATTGCCAGTGCGCTAAGCCCGGCAAAAATGAAAATCCAAACGCCAATATCTGTCCGGTACGCAAAGTTGTCCAACCAGCGCGATGCAAAGAAATACGATACGGGCACGGCGATCACAAAGGCGATCAGGATCAATAGCGAGAAGTCTTTGGTGAGCAGCGCGATGAGACCCAGGGTGGATGCGCCATTTACCTTGCGGATGCCGATTTCCTTCCTGCGGTTTTGTGCGGTAAAGGATGACAAACCAAGCAAACCCAGGCACGCGATAAACACGGCAAGTATTGAGAAATACTGTATGGTTTTGCTGAACTTATCTTCTTTCCTATAGAGGCTGTCAAAGTTTTCATCCACAAACGAATACCGGAAGGGAATCCGCTCAAATTGCTTGCTCCACTCTTCCTCAATGAAGGCAATCGTACTTCCGGGATTTGAAGTGTGAATCTTAATGGCAAACCGGTTCCCGCCGAGTTGAATGACCAACGGCTTGATGGGATCATACAGCGGCCTGTAATGAAAGTCTTTGATCAGACCGATAACCGCACCGGTTTGCAGAACATTGCCATTTCCGGTACGGCTGAGATTTCTGCCGATGACATCGCCCTCCCAGCCCAGGGCACGGGCTGCCGACTCATTGACTATAAATCCCGCTGAGTCCGCCGAATTACCTACCTGAAAACTATGGCCCTGAAGAAATTCCACATCCAGCACCTTTTCAAAATCGTGCCCCGCAAACATTACGCTGAACCATTGCTGATCTTCCTCGGGCGCACCCTCAGGGACAAACGCATTCTCAATCACCTCCTCTTCGCCGGGAATACTGCCACCGAGTACGGTAGCCGACGCGATCTCATGATGTTTCAGGAGTTCTGACTTGTAGGCATTCTGGTTTGCCTGTGCATTGAAGCTCGCATCCACCATAATGATCTGATCTTTGGTTATGCCCAGGTCCTTGCTGTGGATGTAGTTGAGTTGCTTGTAGACGATCCCAATGCAAATAATTAACGAGATGGATATAACAAATTGGCTTACAACCAAAGCCTTTCTCAGGAAGTTGGCCGCACCGGGGCTGCCGGATTTTCCCTTTAACACTTCTGTTGGCTGAAACGAGGAGAGGATCAGGGCGGGATAACTCCCCGCAATTATTCCGGCGAACGCACCGAGCAAGAGAATTCCACCGATCAGCTGCGGACTGCTGATCATACCGATGGTAATAGCTTTTCCGGTTAGGTTGTTAAACCAGGGGAGCACCATGACGATGATTCCTATGGCCAGTATCAGGGCCAGGAAACTGGTCAGGAGTGCCTCGCCCATGAATTGCGAAACCAGCATTCTTTTGTGCGCACCCATCACCTTCCGCAATCCAACTTCCTTGGCGCGTTTAGCTGACCGTGAGGTGGAGAGATTCATGAAATTGATAATGGCAATAAGGAGTATCAGGATGGCGATGAAGGAAAAAAGATAGACATGCTGAATATTTCCGTTGGGCTCAAACTCAAGCTCCATGTTTGACGTCAGGTGGATATCGTTGGCCTTTTGCATATGAAGCGCTACACCATTGTCCGCCAGGGCAGCAGGGAAGTGACGCTGAACAAAATCAGGCAGGCCGTCTCTTATCTTTTGGGCAGCCTGTTCATCCTCTACCGTAAAATATAACCAAGCGGCTACCCATACCCATTGCGTATCAAAGAATGTGGGATCATTGAAGAATGTCTTGAACGTCTCCATTGAAGCGATCATGTCAAAATGCAGGTGCGTGTTGTCCGGTAAGTCCCTTATCACGCCAATCACTTCAAGATCCCGGAAGTCATTTAGCCGAAGTCGCCGGCCTATGGGATCATCGGCGCCAAAGTATTTCTTGGCGGTCGTTTCGGTCAGGACAATTTCGTTAGGACCCTTCAGGGCCAGGGCTGGATCTCCCTTGATGAAAGCCAGGTCGTAGATTTCCAGGAAGCTGTGTTCGGCAAAAATGAAGTTGTCTTCATAATATTCGGTATCGTCCAATTCAATGACGGGCGAATTGCCCCAGCTGGAGGGGCGAAAGACATTTGCTGCGTTGGTAATTTCGGGAAAATCCGCCCTCAAGGTGTTTTTCACGGGGAAGGGCACCGTCGCAGATCGCGACAAATGCGTACCCATTGGAAAATCCTCCGTGATCCGGTAAATCTGCTTGCTGTTGCTAAAGGACCGCTCGTAGCTCAACTCATCCTTTACGAAAAGTAATATGAGAATGCAGGCGGCCGTGCCCAGCGCGAGGCCAAGTGTATTGATAAGGGAGTAATACATTTGCCGCGTAAAACTTCGAACGGCTATTTTCAGGTAATTACGAAGCATTGTATTTGTGTTTGAAGACGAGGGAGAAATCCCACGGTAACCCGCCTGGCTGATTAAGCTACGGTTACGCAGGAATATTGAAGATATACATGGGATTGCAGTATTAAAAGTTTGGCAATACATTTATTGCCAGGATGATATCCCGCAGAATGGGTTAGAGGATTCGGGGATCAGGCGTAAGCGTCGACGCCCGGATGGCGGTGGTGATAGTCCCCGAGCGCAAAGTTGTTTCGCCGGGAGATCCGGTCGAACGTGTTGTACAGGTTTCTGAGTCCCCGCGGAAGGTTGTCAAGACGGTCTGCTTTTTTCTTTCCGGCCGGAGCAAAGTCTGCGATGGTTTCAATGACTGCGCCGGAGGCCTGGATAACTTCATCGAGGCCGTTGAAATCCGGAGGGCTCTTTCTGGCATCTTCATGAAGGACCGCAAGCGCAAAATCGTCAACGGTGTTGATCTTTGAAATACCACCATTGCGCAGCACCCATCCATCCACATATATACCCCGGATCGCCATGGGGAGTACGTCCAGTACGGCCATTGACTCATGGAAAGGAAGATGAGAACGCAACGCCGAGAATACACTCTTCAGTATTCTCAGGGTTTTTTCGTAATCGTTACCAATACCCAGGGCATCGGAAAGGCTTTCCATAAAAATGCCTCCCTTTTCTGCAAATTTTTCAAATTCAACGCGCATTACCGTACCGTTTAAATCGTGTTCTTTCAATTTTGTGACTGAGCCGTATGGATCAGGATAAGTTCTTCAATACTTTCTTCATCTACCGCGCCCTTTAGTTGCCCATCGTCAACAACCAGCATCATGGGTTTTTTGTCACGCTGCATCTTGGTCCAGGCCTTGTCAAGCGGCATTCCCATGGGGAGGTACTCCAGCTTCTGATCAATGGCATACTTTACCGACGCCCTCTCACCGTGGGTTCGTAGTGCACGGATAATATCTTCGCGGGTCACAGTGCCCAGCGGATTTCCCTCCCTGAGCACCAGGAAATTCTTGTTCTGGCTGTTCAGCAGCCGGGCTGCCGCGTCTTTCATGGAGGCGTTGTCCTCCATGGTGGGCACTTCACGCATGAGTACGTCCCGAACGGTGTGACCTTTAAGGATAAACCGGGTTTCCACCACGGCGGCTTCCGACTGCGCACCGAGGAAAATGAACAATCCGATGAAAATCAGGAACGGATTCAGCCAGAAGCCGGCGAACACAAAAACCATCGCAAGAATTTGCCCGACCGAAGCGGCAATCCGCGTAGCTTTAACCTGACCGATTCTGAATGCCAGCAATGCCCGGAACGCCCTGCCGCCATCCATCGGAAAGGCGGGGATAAGATTAAACACGGCAAGCCAGATGTTGATACTCATCAAAGCGGGGATAAAATTTTCTGCCCCGATGGACTCCATTTCGGCAAAATCCGGCATATCAGGGTTAAGTAATACAAGTGGATATAAAGCAACTGCAATTGCCAGGTTAACTGCAGGGCCAGCCAGCGTGATCAGGAGCTCCTCTTTGGGTCTCTCCGGGATGACGTCCAACCGCGCAAGGCCGCCGATAGGCAGCAGGGTAATGTCCTGTGTCTTTATGTCAAACCGCTTTGCAACAAGGGCGTGACCCAATTCGTGTGCGGTAATGCATGCGAAAATGCAGGCTATGAGAGCAAGCGACCAAAGTATGTCTGCCCACCCCATGTTCGCCCGCAGATTCAACATTATGATCCATCCGATCAGGATTAGAAAGGTCCAGTGAAGAAATATCCGTATTCCAGCGACCTTACCAATGTTAACGGAGTATTTCACGGTTGTGTGGACTAAGCGGGAACGTACAATTCAAAACCTGTTCAACGGCAACCCCGGATTTCAGTTGCGACAACCTAACCTGCGGGTAACGAAGGCGGGTCTTTATATACCTGGTGCTACAAGTTAGCCTTTTCAAGCAGGGAATTATATGACCCTTGTCAACAGGCAACGCTGATTATTATCAAACCCGGATGTACTACACCGTTCAGATCAGACCAGTTCCCTCCACGTTGATTTATTTCGCCCGCCGGTTAGTTGAACTTTTAGTTGGTATCATTAATAGCGAAGCTGGTGAATTTGAGACTTGCTTCACGTTCCCACGTCAGAATATCGTTGATCAGTTCCACCACCGGGTCCAGGCCAAGCTCCAGCGCGAAGACCATGGCGGTCCGGTAGCCGGAGATCTTGTAATAGTTGATGTTTTGTATGCACGAAGTCAGGATCACATCCCGCATTTCATCGGTGGTGGCGCATTTCAGGAGGTGGTGGGTGTCCTCAATCATTTTCTCCATGACCTCATTTTTGCGGCCGGTTGGTTCCGTCATCAGGTAGTTGAATACCCGGTCCAGCTTAAGCAGCTTGTCCGTCGAACTCTCGTAATAGGCATCAACAGCAACGCGCAGGGAGTCAGCGGTAATGTTCCTGCTGCAGGGAGGAATCGCCCTTTGCAGCTTCTTTTCCGCATCGTAAAGCCCCTTCATCAGGTAGGTTAATGCGTCATGGAGATTGGATATGGTCATTTTCATGGAATTGAAATTTAGAGTGCGCTATCCCTGGCGGAGCCCCGATCCTCAGAAATCGCCGGCTTCCGCCGTTTGATGGACATGAAAGGCGATTATCGGGACCCTGCTGCGGGTAACAAATTCCCGCGTAATGCTTCCGCGAATGAGCTTGCTGAGAAATCCCTGTTTCCGCATTGCCAATGCCACAATGTCACCGCCCACAGACTGTGTAAAGCGCTCAATTCCCTTGCTAATGTTGTCGTGCCTGAAAACGCGGCAGGAAATATTCGGATAGGAGATGTGCTCTTTGATCAGGTCATCGAAATAGGAAATAATCGAAAGTTCGGTTGCCCGGCTCTCGTTCTCTTCCACAATATGAACGACGTCGATGGCAGCCCCGAAAACTTCAGCCAGGAGCGCGAGTTTTTCCAGCGCCAGAATGTCACTGCTTTGGTAATCGGTTGCATAGACGATACTGCGGTAAGGGAGGAAGGTAGTCTCCTCCGGTATTGCTAATACCGGGCAGGGCGCTTTTTCAATTACCTCTGTCGTGTGACTTCCGTACAGCAGTTTCTGAATGGCAGTAGTTCCATGGGTACCCATGATGATAAAGTCAATGTTCATGGTGTCGGCGAGATACTGGATCTCCGGAGTTATCCCGCCAACCCTGATCTTGCACTCATAACTGAGGTTGAACGCTGTGCCGATTCCTTCCGCCCAATTTTCCAATTTTGACATCGCTTCCCTGCTCACTGCTTCGGGATCGTATGCAAGAAAGGTGTCATCATCGAATGGGGGCGTAACCAC
>DATBVZ010000620.1:0-2824 GCA_036515095.1 Cyclobacteriaceae bacterium
AAGATTCCCTATACAGGGCACCAAAGATCCAAATCATTGACGGCATGAGCATACGGTCCGGCCATATCATCCTGCTTTTCTTTGCGTTCTTGCCGGCCGTGGGAGATCTCGGTGCCCAGAGTAACACCGGTGATGTCCTGATTAAACATGGTACGTTGCTCACCGTCACACGGGGTACGCTGGAAGAAACGGATTTGCTGATTCGCGACGGAAAGATACAGGCCATCGGCAAGGATCTTCGGGTGCCGGAAGGGTACCGGGTAATTGACGCGACGGGGCTGTATGTCATGCCGGGAATAATTGATGCGCACTCCCACATCGCGGTGGAATCGATCAATGAGATGTCCAATCCTGTAACCGCTGAACTCCGGATGAGTGACGCCATTAATCCGCTCGACATATCAATTTATCGCGCTCTCGCCGGCGGAGTCACCTCAATTCAGGCACTGCATGGCTCGGCAAATCCGGTTGGTGGCGAGAGTGTGATAATGAAATTGCGTTACGGTACATTGGATCCTGAGGAATTGATCTTTAAAGGGGCGCCGCGGGCAATCAAACTCGCATTGGGTGAAAATCCCACCCGCATTCATGGCGTTGGTCATAGTATTGTTCCGCGAACCCGGATGGGAGTTGAGTTTGTTATTCGCCAGGCATTTTCGGAAGCAAGGGAATACCGGGAACAGTGGGATCGCTACAACGCGCTCAAAAAACAACGAGGATTTAGCGGAGCGCCCCCTGCCTACAGCCTTCGCATGGAAACTTTGGCAGAAGTTCTTCGCGGAAATATTGCCATCCATTGCCACAGCTACCGGGCAGATGAAATGATTATGCTGATGCAGGTATGCCGTGATTTCGGTATTAAGCGCCTGGTCTTTCAGCATGCCAATGAGGGATTCAAGGTGGCGCCGGAGATCGCCGCCTTTGGTGCTATGGTTTCGGTTTTTTCCGACGCGTGGGCGTACAAGTTTGAAGTATATTATTCTACTGCCTACAATGCGGCAATACTTACCCGTAACGGCGTGCTTACTTCGATCAACTCCGACGATCCGGGTGTCATCCGCCACCTGTATCACGAAGCCTCAAAAACCCTGAAGTACGGAGATCTCTCGGAGGATGAAGCGCTCGCCCTGATCACCATCAACCCGGCAAAACAGCTCGGCATTGATGACCGGGTAGGCTCGCTTGAAATTGGAAAGGACGGAGACGTCGCAATCTTTAAGGAACACCCGCTGTCCATCTATACGGTTCCCCAATTGACGCTGGTCGATGGCATAGTTCGGTTTGACCGGGAAAACGATCCTTATGATATGCGCATTTATGTGGACCCCGAAGAGATGTTTGACAACACGTGTTTTAAAGCCCCGGATAATCGCGCATCATGCATGCACGGCGGCTGGTCTGATTTTGAAAACCTATTTGGCAAGCACTAAAATGGCTGCTCACTTACCGCGACTTGCTTTTCTGTGCCTGATCGGGCTGTTGTCTGCACACCATAGCCCGGCTCAAAATCCAAAAGCAACGTATGGGACAACGGCCCTTGTGAACGCGACTGTCTTCACAATAACGAAGGGTACCGTCGACCACTGCACGGTGATCATCCGGGACGGAATGATTGAAAGCGTCGGGCCGGATATTCCTGTTCCCGGGGATGCGGAGGTCATTGATTGCGAAGGCTTGCGCATTTATCCGGGAATGATCGATGGGGGAACCTACCTTGGCCTTTCCGAAATCGGATCGGATCCGCGTACCCAGGACTATAACGAAGTGGGAGATGTAATACCGCAGATGAAAGCTTTAACAGCCGTAAATCCCACCTCCGCTTTAATTCCGGTTACCCGGGTAAATGGCGTTACGACCGTGCTGGCGGCACCCTCCGGCGGATTGCTCAGCGGAACTGCCGCACTGATGAACCTTCAGGGTTATACACCTCACCAAATGCATGCTGGGTTTGAAGGTATTATTATGAATTTTCCAAGCACAACAAGGAAAGGAACACACGACAAGCGTACGGATGAGGAGATCCGCAAGGCTGCAGAGAAAGGTATGAAGAAGCTTGAGGAGGTTTGGAAGAAAGCAAAAGAGTATTACCTGCTGGATTCGGCGATGATAGACAAGAGCCCTCATTATTATCCTGAAATGAAAGCGCTGTTGCCCGTTCTTCAGGGTAAGATGGCGCTTATGGTCGAAGTAAATCACGCAGGCGATATACTGAAGGCGCTTGAATGGATCGAGGAAAAGAAAATAAAGAAGGTGATTCTCACGGGCGTGGAGGAGGGATGGCGCGTGGCCGACAAGATTGCAGCTGCTAATATACCCGTGATCACAGGTCGGGTACTTACGCTGCCCGAGAGAACCTATGACCGCTATGATCGCGCTTACTCAAATGCAGGATTGATGAAGAAGGCCGGCGTAAAGGTTGCAATCCGTACCAACGAGGCCAACAATGTCAGGAACCTTCCCTACAATGCAGGGTTCGCTGCAGCGTACGGGTTGGGAAAGGAAGAGGCCCTGCGGTCAATCACCATCGTCCCGGCCGAGATCTTCGGCGTTGATGACCGGATGGGTTCGATAGAAGACGGCAAGGATGCCAACCTGTTCGTGTGCGATGGCGATCCGCTCGAACCAAGGACAAACATCAGGTACCTTTTTATTGGCGGGTGGCAGGTACCGTTGGTTTCAAGGCAAACCGAGCTATACGAGGAATTTCTGCACCGGCAACCCGGATTGCAGAAGAGCGAACCAGGTGCGCCGCTCTCCATTCCTGCTCGGTGATCAGTTGGGGCTTCCTCCGATCCACTGGCGAAACAGCGGAGCAGTCTCTTTA
>DATBVZ010000621.1:0-2859 GCA_036515095.1 Cyclobacteriaceae bacterium
TGGAGAAGAAAGGGATTGAGTTCATTCAAGATAATGCGGTTAAGGTAAGTCCCGAAAGTAATGAAGTGCTCACTGAAAAAAATGGCACTATCAGCTATGATTATTTAGTGATCTCTACCGGAATACAAATGGATTTCAATATTGTTGAGAACCTGAATCCAGAAAAAGGATATATCGAAAATATCGTCATTCCCAAATATGGGGAACGTGCCTATAAACGCTTTAAAGATCTAGCCAATGATCCAGGTCCCGTTGTAGTAGGAGCTACACAAGGCGCCAGTTGTATGGGGGCTGCATATGAGTATTTGTTTAACATGGACAAGGAACTCAGAAGAAGAAATATCCGGGACAAAGTACAACTCACTTGGTTTACGCCCGAACCGTTTCTCGGTCACTTTGGTATTGGCGGTATCACCGGTGGTCAAACCATGCTGGAAGCTTTTATGAAAATGTATAATATCAAGTGGTACACGAATGCCTCCATCACAAAAATTGAAAAGGATGCCATCCATATGAATGATGGAAACAAACTGGCATACAAGATGGCCATGATTATGCCTCCCTTTATGGGGACGGAGGTGATGAAAAATTCACCTGAACTTGTGGATGAGAAAGGATTCGTCGTATGCAACGAAGGATACCAGCACATCAACTACAAGAATGTATACGCTGTCGGATTAGCGGTTGAAGTTCTGGCTCCGTTTAAATGCGCTGTTCCGTTTGGTGTTCCGAAGACCGGGTTCCCAACGGAAGTATCTGCCAAGATTGCAGTCGAGAACATTATCGGTGAAATTAAAGGTAAATCTGAATTCAAGAAAAGAGCCTGGGGAAAAATTCCGGGAGTTTGCGTGATGGATGCCGGGCACAAGGAAGTTATTATTTTGAGCGATCACCTATTCAAACCACGTAAATTTGCCGTTATGATTCCCAACATCTTCAATCACTGGACGAAGCTGTTACTTGAAAAATATTTCCTCTTCAAATTCAGACATGGCCTCGGTGTGCTTCCGTAGCTGACGTTCATGATAGTTTGGTAAAAAATCAGCAGACTGGAAATTCTTTTCAGGCTCCTGATTTATGTCATGTTGTGGTTGAAATTCTTTCCCTGACCTTGGGCTGTATATTTAATTATGTCCAAGCATTCCTTGTACTTCCACCCAGCGATGAGACTTCACAAATTCTTCAACGCTATAATTTTAGGCAGGCTCTCAACCTGGTGTACCCAGGCAGCCGAAAAATTACTTATTAGCAGACCTCGTTTGTCTGATACCATTAACGGTACGGCGGGAATATCACCTGTCATGGCCTTAAAACTTAGCAAGGCATTCAATAACACCCCTTACCTGTGGATGAATATGAAGAACAGCTATGATCTATGGCATGCAACCAAAGCATCGAAGGACGTTAATAAGGTGAAGGCCCCTAGTTCATTATGAATGGCGTTGTTGTTCGGTTCAGATTTATTGTCGAAAGGATTATTTAAGACGTCTTTTGGACATAGTAAAAATAGATTCTTCAAAGTATATATGGCCACTCTAATAAAGGAAAAGAAAAAAGGGCTGACCGATGAAACTCCAGGGCAGTTGCAAAATTTCATTGGTGAGGTGAAGAAGGGAAAAATTACACCTGCTCAAGAGAAATGACCAAGAAAACAAGGCTGCTGTTATAAGCTGCGAAGATAGTAAAAATAGTAACCAGTAACCCCTATTCGCTCTTCAGGACTTCCGCCGGATTACTCTTCGCCGCCTTCATCGTCTGCGATCCGATCATCATGATTGCGATCAGCAATACCGCCAGCAAGCCGAAGAGCAACTCGGCGACCTGCACGGGTGTATGATAGGGGAAATTCGTGAGCACAACGTGTTCGAAGAAAAGGTAAGTTACGGGCAGAGCGATGAGTGCCGATATCGACAGCAGTCGGAGAAAACCGCGGCTCAATAAGTATATAAGGTTGCCGGAGCTTGCGCCCATCACTTTGCGAATGCTGATCTCCTTCAGCCTGGTTTCGGTTGTGAACACTACCATTCCGAATAATCCCATCGATGCGATAGAAATGGCGAGGAATGAAAGGAAGCCAATGATCTTGATCATGGCGGAAAATTCGCTGTAGGCATCTTCTATTGCTTCGTCATAGAATTTAGCCTGAAATGGATGAACACGATCGATCTTCTTCCATGTGGACTCGATCTTGGCTACGGTCGCCAGCATGTCAGTGCTTTGTATTTTGGCATTAATGACTGCCCTGTCTCCGGGTGTCCAGAACACGAATGCTACCGGCTCGATGAGGTTCTCGACCTTGCCATAGTGAAAGTCTTGCATTACTCCAACAATGGTCATCTTGCGTTTGATAGGATATCCGGGGCCACCCCCACCCAATGTGATCTCCTCCCCGATTGCTTTCTCGGGGTCGTTGGCACCTATGTTGAATCGCTTTAAAACCTGCTCGTTAACGATCACCTCGCTGGCGGCTTCGGCTGTGGTGGGTCGTGCAATAAAATTTCCGCCGGCAGCGAGCTTGTGTCCATGCAGAGGCAAGTAGTTTTCGTCGACGTGGTTGGTAAAGACCAACGCAGAGTCGCGCGAATCTTTGTATTTCATATAGCCGCCCCAGGCATTCCCAACGCCGGTTATAATCATCGACCGGGACAGTGCAGTTACTTCCGGCATCTCGCTTAGTTCCTTGAGAAGCGCATCGGGTTTATTACCCTGCATATTAATGTTCATGATGTTTTCTGTGTTGAATCCCAGGTCGAATGCAAGTATGTTTCTATACTGCACATAGCCGACGGCGGTTGCTGTTATAAAGATCAGTGTGACCGTGTATTGAATCACCACCAGGGTGCGTCTGAGCATTCCGTG
>DATBVZ010000622.1:0-5384 GCA_036515095.1 Cyclobacteriaceae bacterium
GGGTCTGGATCTGGTGGAGATTTCGCCGAATGCGGATCCCCCGGTCTGCAAAGTTGTAGATTATTCGAAATTCAAATACGAGCAGAAGAAGAAGCAGAAGGAGATCAAAGCGAAGACCCAGAAGGTTGTACTGAAGGAGATCCGCTTTGGGCCTAATACCGAAGAGCACGACTTCAATTTCAAGGTCAAGCATGCAATGAACTTCCTGGAGGAGGGTGCCAAGGTAAAGGCTACGGTAACATTCATAGGACGGACCATCGTTTACAAGGAGCGGGGCGAGATCCTGCTGTTGAAATTTGCTCAGGCTTTGGAAGAATTTGGCAAAGTGGAGCAGCTTCCAAGGTTGGAAGGAAAGAGAATGTCTATAATTATTATGCCCAAGGCTACCAGGAAGTAAGGAAAATTAACCGATAAGTAATGCCGAAAGTAAAAACCAAGTCAGGTGCGAAAAAGAGGTTCAAAATCACCGGAACAGGGAAGGTGAAGCGCAAACGCGCCTACAAGAACCATATACTGACGAAGAAAGAGACAAAGCAGAAGAGACGCCTGACTACGAAGGCCCTGGTAAGAAAGGAAGACCTTGCCAACGTTAAGCTCATGCTTCCCTATGCATTGTAATTTGCAGTTCCGGTAAACTGCCGATTTTGGTTTAGATGTTTAACCCGGTTTTTGGCTTATAAGTACCTGCTCAGATAGGGCGCCAACGACCAAAAAAATGGATTGAGATGCCCAGATCAGTAAACAACGTAGCCTCAAGGGCTAAACGAAAAAGGATCCTCAAATTAGCAAGGGGCTATTTTGGAAGGAAAAAGAATGTGTGGACGGTGGCCAAAAATGCCATCGAAAAAGGCCTTGTATATGCCTACAGGGACCGCAAGCAAAGAAAAAGGGAATTCAGGTCGCTTTGGATACAGCGCATCAACGCCGGTGCACGGCAGCACGGGCTTAGTTATTCCGCCCTTATCGGAAAACTTCGCGGTTCAGGAATCGACCTCAACCGCAAAGTACTTGCCGATCTTGCCATGAATCATCCCGAGGCATTTGAGGCAGTCGTAAATAAGGTAAAATAGCCAAATTAATTACATCATGAAGAGGGCGCCGGAAGGCTCCCTCTTTTTGTTTTCAGGTATTTTTCCCTATTTTTCGACAATATTTTTTCGTGGCATTAATCGTCAGTGTATTACTTTTTTAACTCGATGGAACGCATTTTCCATTTAAACCCTTAACCGCCCGGTTTACTCCCAGGTTATGATGAATCAGCCCTTGTCATCAGGAGAATCGGGACGGTCAGCGGCAGAAGTTCTGCCTGAGATCCATCCCGGAGCAAGTAACCCCTTTCCAGGCTTACGTCCGTATTCTATAGATGAATGCCATCTGTTTTTCGGGCGCGAGGGCCAGGTGGATGAGATCCTCCTTAAGCTTTCGCGGAATCATTTCCTTACCGTACTGGGGTATTCGGGAAGCGGGAAATCTTCCCTCATGTATTGCGGATTGCTGCCGGTGCTTTACGGTGGATTCGTAACCCAAACGGGTCCTGAGTGGAACATCATTGCGGTCAGGCCCGGTGTAAATCCGATTGCCAATCTGGCCGAGGCGGCGGTAGACTATATGATTTCCAGAGGGGCTGTTCATACGGATGAAAGAAATATCCATACCGCAATCGTCAGTTCCGTTCTGCGGAGTAGCCAGTACGGATTGGTAGAAGTATCCAGAATGATCCAGCAAAATGCAGGAGAAAATGTGTGCTTCATCGTCGACCAGTTTGAAGAGATCTTCAGGTTCAGGGAAAACGATCAGGAGTATACCGAGGCCCGGGATGAATCACATCAATACGTCAAACTGATACTTACCGCGATCACGCAGCGAAATGTTCCCGTTTATGCGGCGCTGACCATGCGATCCGACTTCCTCGACAGGTGTTCCATATTTCCGGGCCTTACCTCACTAATTAACGAAAGCAACTACCTCGTCCCGCAAATGACCAGGGAGCAGATGAGGGCGGTGATTGAAGGCCCGGTGATGGTAGGAGGAGGAGTCATCGCCCCCCGGCTCGTAAAGAGGCTATTGAATGATGCGAGCAGCGATCAGGACCAATTGCCAATCCTTCAGCATGCGCTGATGCGAACCTGGGAGTATTGGGCCGAGAATCGCGAGCCCGGTGAACCGATCGATATCCGCCATTACCATGCTATAGGGGGCGTTGCGCAGGCATTGTCACTGCACGCAAATGAGGCCTACGATGAATTGACGTCGCGGGAAAAGGAGATCGCGGAAATATTATTCAAAAGGATCACGGAAAGGAATCAGGAGAACCGGGGATTCAGACGGCCGGTAAGGCTGGACCTCCTCTGCGAGCTTTCCAATGCCAATGAAAGCGAAGTCATTGCAGTAGCCGATCACTTCCGCAAGCCGGGTCGTTCTTTTCTTATCCCGTCTACAACGGTCGCACTAAGCGGCGACTCGATCATCGAACTCTCGCACGAAAGTTTGATGCGGATATGGAACCGCCTTGATAATTGGGTAGGGGAAGAGTTTGAGTCGGCTCAAATGTACAAACGGCTTTCTGAAGCCGCCGCTATGTACCAGATTGGCAAAACAGGTTTGTGGCGCCCGCCCGACCTGCAGCTGGCATTGAACTGGCAAAATAAACAACGGCCTACGCGAGCTTGGGCTCAGCGCTATGATGAAGCGTTTGAAAGGGCAGTTGTTTTCCTCGACACGAGCCGTATTACCTACGAAGCGGAACTAAAGAACCAGGAAATGATGCGCCGCAGGGTTCTCCGTCGAGCGCGCGTCACAGCTGTCATTCTGGGTGCGGCTGCCGTTGTAGCCATCCTCTTCATGGTATTTGCCTACATGAAAAAGATCGAGGCCGACCACCAGACAGAACTGGCAAACAACCGCGGAATAGAAGCGGAACGCCAGCGTAACATTGCGCTGATGGAAAAGAGCAAAGCCGATTCCGCCCGGCTCCAGACTCAGCAATATGCGGAGCGGCTTGCCAAACTCAACGACGAACTGGAAGTGGCCCTGCAGGAACGCACAGCCGCGGTGCTCGAAGCGCAGGCCAACCTGGAGGTAGCCACATGGCAGACACAAATTGCAGTTGAAGCCCGGGAAAGTGAAGCCGAAGCAAGGAACATTGCAGAGCTGCGGAGGCAACAGGCGGAAAATGAATTCAATCGCGCCAACCGGCTCCTGATGCTCACCAAGGCTCAGGCCATGGCGGCGAAATCCAGACAGGAAACCGACGATAAAAACCTTGCAGGTCTTCTTGCCATGCAGGCCTTTCACTTTCACACACGATTCGAGGGCAATACGTACGATCCGTACATCTATTCCGGATTGTATTATGCGCTGACGAAACTGGATAACAGGAACTACAACGCGATCAGTGTGGCAGGCCCGCCCAGGAACAGGATCAATTCACTTACCTTGACCGCATCCGGCACCGGTTACTACGCCACGGGTGCAGACGGTCGCATCTTTGAAGGAGATTACCTCAGCCTTACCAATAAGCCGACGCAATACAGCAATGCTTTTCCAAACAAGGTGCTGGCCCTAAGTAACGACCAGCGTTACCTCGTCAACGGAACCGACTCCGCCTTTATCCAGGTGTTTGACCTCACCGCCAGCACATCAACACCCGCAAGGGTCATCAGGAATTTCAGGGGTGCAACCAATGATCTTGAGTTCCTTCCCGATGGCAGTGCGTTGCTGGTGGCCAGCGGAGATTATACAAGGCAGGAGTACGTAGTTAGTTCGGTCAACCTTCTAAGCGGGGAATCCAATCCGGTGGTAAGCTTCCCTGCCGAGATCAAGACAATCAGTGTAAGTCCTGACGGCAGACACCTCGCAGGAGGCACATGGGATGGTAGGGTTATCATGGTCGACCTCGGGAACGGGTCGCACACCACCCTGGTAGAGGAAAAAAACACAAGAATTCTTGCCGTGAAATTCAGTCCGGATGGAAAATCCCTCGCTTACGGTATTGATGACCTGACAAGCAGGCGTGGATACGTTCGGCTGCTTGACCTGGCAACGAAGGAAACGAAGAACTTTACCGGTCACAATGCCGGCGTTTTTGATGTTGAATTCAGCCCGGATGGAAAGCTGCTGGCCAGCGCCGGGTCTGACCGGAAATTGCAGATGTGGGTCCTCGACTTTCCTGAGGATCTGCCTATTGAAATGGAAAACAACAATGGTTACATTTTTGATATCGTCTTTACCCGTGACTCCGATTACCTGATCGCAACAACCAGCGAATCAGAGATCCGCGTCTGGCCCACCGATCATGCCATTCTTGCCGCAAAAGTTTGTCCGCAAATGAGCAGGAATATGACCTCGGACGAGTGGGACAAATACGTGGGTAATGATATCGAGTACGAGTATACCTGTCCCGGTGTTTTAATCAACGACTACTGAGAATGGGTAGACTTCTACGAATAACAATCACCGTATTTTCGCTTTCGATTTGCATAGCCGCTCATGCGCAGAACAGCGACGACTGCGAAATACTGCTCAGTCAGGCAACGGATGAAGTCAATGCGGGCCACTTTTCCGGCATAGATTCGCTCCTGATGCCCTGCCTTAAAGGTGGGTTCACCCGGGAGCAGCGTCAACGTGCCTACTTGCTGCTTACTCAGGTTCACCTGTTGCTTGACGAACCGGAAAACGCCAAAGCAAGCTACCTGGAAGTATTACGCGCTAACCCCGAATTCGTAACCGATCCCGCCAGAGATCCCATTGATGTTGTCTATCTCAGCCGGAAGTTTACCGCCACACCGACGTTCTCACTCTTTGGCCGCGTTGGCGTCAACACAACCTTCGTCAATGTATTGAGGCCTCAGTACATTTCCGGTGAACCCGTCGAAACAAGATACATTCCGCTTCCCGGTTGGACGGTTGCAGCAGGAGGTAACTGGAATGTCAATGACCGGATCAGCCTCGGTGCCGAATTCCAGTATGCCTTTACTGCCTACAGAAAAGAGCAGCACATGCAATGGAATACCTCAGACACCGAGCTTCAGGACCGCATGAGTTGGTTTAATGTGCCTGTCACCGCAATCTATAATTTCAGCACGGGCAAGTTTGTACCCTATGCCTACGCAGGCCCCGCCATTAGCTACCTCGTAAGCGGACGCGCCAACCCCACGCTGAGTGACCGGTCATCCGGTGACAGCGAATCGGTTACACCTTCCGAAAGCCCCATAGTGAACTATGCCTACAAACGCAAATCATGGAACTGGTCTTTCGTCGTTGGCGGAGGCTTACGCTACAAATGGGGACTGCACTATCTGTTTGGGGATGTCCGGTATTCACTGGGAATGAAAAATGTGTATGATTACCGTGGCGTAGTGCAGGACAATACCAAGGCGATTCCC
>DATBVZ010000623.1:0-10903 GCA_036515095.1 Cyclobacteriaceae bacterium
CCCTGTCACGCCAGGGCTTTTCACCATCAGCAGTGAGAAAATCCATGAAACGCGAAAGCATGTTACCGCTAAGGTGATGAACAAGAAGCGCGATGGAATTGCTCGTCTCATTCGGGCGCCACATGATCTGTTCTTCGTCCAATTGTTCGATGGCCTTCTCCCCAAGCTTCTTGTAGTATGCAAAAAGCATCCTTGTGCCACCAAAAAAAGTAGTCGTGTTTTTCATAGTTTAAAGCATATCGAAATGTCAACCTGATTAAAAGCTCCACCCTCCTGCGAGGCGGCTTTCCTGCGATAAAGTCGGGCTATGCCGACTTTTTCAATTCCTCCATTTCTTTGCGCAGCTCCTTGGCATGGGCCTTGTTCCTTGAATACTGGATGTGTTTGGGAACCTCTTTCAAGTCCCATATCAGGCCCACCGCGGCAAGGCTCCGCAGAAGGTAGTACGTGATGTCGATTTCCCACCAGAAGAATCCCTGGCGTGCGGATACCTCGTAATAGTGGTGATTGTTATGCCAGCCTTCTCCGAGCGTGAGCAGAGCCAGCCATACGCTGTTACGGCTTTCATCATTTGATTCGTAACGCTGCGTTCCGAACTTGTGCATGATCGAATTAATGGAAAAAGTAGCGTGATAGAGGATCACCGTACTAAGGAAAAATCCGATAAACAATGTAGAGAACCCGGCAGAAGTGAACATCATAGCAACGCTGCCGCCGTTCACGATCCCTCCAAGCGCTGTAATGAATACAGCGAGGGCCAAGGGAGGAACAAGATAGTGCTTGTTCAGCCAGACCAGCTCAGGATACTTTGCAAAGTCGCCAATGATCTTGTAGTCTGTTTCTTTAAAGTCCGGTCCCACGATCCATCCAACGTGCGAATACCAGAATCCATAAAGTTTCATGGAATGAGGATCCGCAGGCGTATCACTATGGCGGTGATGATGACGGTGGTGGGATGCCCACCATAAGGCTCCTTTCTGCGCGGTGGTCTGCGCCATGAACGCGATGACAAACTGAAACCATCGTGATGTTGAATACGACTTGTGCGCAAAATACCGGTGATACCCGCCCGTAACCCAAAACATCCGGGTAACATACAGGACACCACACACGATCCAGTCGAACAGTGTGGCGCCGGTGAATAGTGCTCCCAGGGGCAGAAGATGCACCACTAAAAATGCGAGCTCCTGCCTCAAGTGAGGTTTTCTTCTCTGCGGTAATTCTATTGTCTGCGTGCTCATTATAAATCGTACTTCAATTCAATCATTTAACGTGCGGTGTCCGCATCGTAGCGCAACATCACCCGGATCTGCAAAAATAAATATAAAATAGGTTTGGTTTGCAGTAATTCGCTTCCTTAACCACATCCGCAGGTAAATGGTGCCATAAATCGAATTTATTTCGAACCGAACGCTTGTGAGTCTGCGTATATGTTCCCCTTTACTCACACGTTTGCGGGGCGTCCGGCCACTTTCATTGCTTCCCGTTTTACTTTCAACTTTCAACTGTTACTTTTCCAATTATCCACCGGTCTGATGCCCAAAGGAAAACGAAGCACTATAGCACCCGGGCGGTTATGTGAGCTCGCCGCAAAGGAGGTAGTCTATGTCATTACATGCGGCATCGATGAATGCGTGTGCGATTGCAAGGATGACCGGTGTGAAAGGGGCTTCTTTTCTTTGTTCCTTCAGGCCATAAATGGCATTGAGTTCGCCGCAAGGAACGGACTCGCTTATCATATCGATTTTGGAAATCGGCGCTACTGCTACTCAGACCAGGAGCGTGAGAATCCGAATTTCTGGAATTACTATTTTGAGCAGCCCATCCAACGAATTTCTAATGAGAACAGGCCGGCGCTCAACCGACTTCATGAACTATACCCGATTCTTATATGGGACAGAGCCTACTTCCGAAAGATGAATCGCTATGTCCGTCAGCTAAACTTCAGGGAGGGAGTTCGAAAACATATTGAGAAAGCCGTAGGCCTTTTGCATAACAAGAACGTGCTGGGCGTGCATGTCCGATGCACAGATCACCGGAAAGAAATTCGTCCGGTCGACCTTGCATCCTACTTTGGGGTCATTGACAAACAAATTGACCGGTTTGATCAACTTTTCCTCGCTACAGATGACACCAGAACACTTGAACTGTTCCGCAGGAGATATGATAAAAAGGTCTGTGCTAATGATGTTATCCGTTCGGCCGATAGCGTGGGTGTTCATCGCAATCCTGAAATACGCGCCAGGCAGAGGCTGGGGCTGGATGTACTTACTGATTGCTGTTGTCTTGCCGCGTGTAGTGAACTTACTCTGACGTTTTCGAATGTATCGTATGCAGCCTTGCTGTTCAATCCGGAGTTACCTTATACACTCCTGGAGAAGCCCTCCACGAAATGGAAACGAATCAAGACACTTATTGTATATTTTATGGACAAATGGGGAATCCGAAAATGGTAAATGACAATTCCGGATTGATAGCGATAAAACCAATCTATGAGGCAAGAGCAACATGCGTGACATGTGGCCACATCGATACGCTGGCTGGCGAACTCCTGTTTCAGGGAATTCACGTATTGGCAAAGTCTACCTGTCGCAAGTGTCATGGGTCATTTTTCCATACGCTTCCCGTCGGTCACGATCTCCTGTTCCCGGCTTCGTTCGACGAAATGGGAAATCAACTTATTGCAGATCGTCAGGCCAGAAGATGGCTGATTGATCCGTTGCTTACATCTTTATTCGAGGGAAATACAATCGATGTAGCCATTGAAAAAGAAGTCAACGAAACAACGGACGATGCGATAATCTTAAACTGCCTGGATAGTTGCTTTGGGCACGCTTTCTGTAAACTTTGGAATATTGCAGTCCTGAAGGAAAGGTTTCCGGGAATTGATCTCATTATCCTTGTTCCAAAATCATTGCGATGGCTCGTGCCCGGGGGCGTGTCACAGGTATGGTCGTTTGATACCCCCCTCCCTTCCCTGGCATACGGCATCGCCAATCTCGACGAGACAGTAAAGCAAGCGATAAGGGATTATAAAAGAGTTTGGTTGAGTAAAGCTTACACGCACTTGGCAATCGAAAAGGCAAACCTTGAGAAGTTGCTCAGGACACAGCGATTCGATCTTTCACAATTCAGTATACTGACTCCCCTGGTCACGTTCATTTTGCGTGAGGACCGCTTCTGGCAGCGCAGCAGGTTCGAGTTCTTCCTGTATAAGGTGTTTGTCAAGCTCGGGTTTCCGAAAACAATTTTTATTTGGCGGCAGAATCATCTGGTGAACAAAGTGGCGCGGCAGATTCACAAAAAGCTGGAAGTTGTCACCTTCGCGGCGGCGGGAATCGGGAAGGGTGGCCGGCTAACGTCCCTGATTGCAGACCATCGTAAGGTCGGATTAAGTCCGGCGGATGAAGCCGACTGGTGCCACCGCTACGCCCGGTCGCACCTTATCATAGGTGTCCATGGATCCAATATGCTGATCCCTACTGCACTGGCAGCCGGTTTTATTGAAATCCTGCCCAGGTACAAGGTCCGCCATATCGCTGAGGATATCGCATTCAATCATTCAGCACGGTATTCACACTTCCTGGGGCGCTGTGTGGATCAGTTTGCAAGTACCCGGCTGGTCAGTACCCATGCCATCAGCTTGCTGAAGGATTTCCCCTATGTATACAACAACGCGGAGCAGGGCACCTGAACGCCAAGTTTCTCAATCTCATGCCGATTTAATGGTAAAGTCATAATTATAGCGTTACTTTTGCTGCTAAGATGCCTAATGACCAGACCATAGCGCTCTATCAGCCGATGCTTCATGCAATCGCCTACAATCTCGTGCGGTGCAGGGAAGATGCTG
Source organism: Cyclobacteriaceae bacterium (assembly GCA_036515095.1). GTDB lineage: Bacteria > Bacteroidota > Bacteroidia > Cytophagales > Cyclobacteriaceae > ZC4RG29. Next base: position 3,851 of record DATBVZ010000623.1, read on the forward strand.
AGGATATCGTGCAGGAGACGTTCCTCAAGTGGCTGACCCTAGGACCTCAGAAAGTCGGGAATGTGAAGGCTTATCTGGTTAAGGCCGTGATCAATAATTGCAGAAATCACCTGAACACCCTTCGAAAGAAGAAGGAAGAGCTATTCAGTCAGGTCAACCTCTCCGATATCGTAAACCGCTTCAGGGAGTCAAATTTCGCCCATATTGACCTTGAAATCAACATTCAGGCAGCACTAAGGATCCTCCAGAACAAATTGGAGCCCCTCGAACGGGCAGTCTACCTGCTCAAAGAGGTGTTCGGATTTGACTATGATACCCTTCAGGAAACCCTGGATAAGAAGAAGGACCACTGCAGGCAATTGTTTTTGCGCGCCAAAAACAAACTAAGAAGTGAGTCGGCAAAGGTCCACGTGGAACTTCCCGACACTGCCAATCTGGCTGCAGCCTTTCGAAAAGCCTGTTATTTCGGGCATGCGGATGAATTGCTTCATGTGCTGAAGACCCAAATACCGCCCGGCAAATAATTTTCCTTTTTTGTCACAAATCCGCATTTGCCTTGTCTTACATATAAAGGCCTCTCACGGGCCTGTATTCTTATTATATTTTATTAACCTATAACCGACCCGTCATGTTTGTGATCCTGGCGTTTTTCATTGCCCACTGGTATTTGTCCCTCTTTTTTCAGACTTTTTTCCTCCACCGTTATGCAGCGCATAAGGCGTTTACGATGAGTAAATTTACCGAGAAGGTGTTTTTTGTGCTGACCTGGATATTTCAGGGATCCAACTACCTCAGCGCATACGGTTATGGTGTAATGCATAGGATGCACCATGCCTTTGCCGATACGGAAAACGATCCGCACTCACCCAAATACGATGAGACCATCTGGAATATGATGTGGAAGACAAAGACAATATATTCCGCCATTTGCAAGAACCAGATGATCGTTGACGAACGATTTACGGAAGGAGTACCCCGCTGGGTTGCTTTTGAGCGCTTTGCCTGCTCATGGCCTGCGCGCCTCTTTTGGGGTGCGATGTACACGCTCGTCTACATCCAGTTCGCCACGCACTGGTGGCTTTGGTTGCTGCTTCCGATTCAATTCCTGCTGAGTCCTATCCATGGCGCTATCATCAATTGGTTTGCGCACAAATATGGATACCGCAATTTCGAGGTTGGTGATACATCCAGGAATTTCCTTCCCGTTGATTTTCTGATGATGGGGGAGAGTTATCACAATAACCATCACAAGAACGGCTCACGCGCCAATTTTGGCGGGATACGCTGGCACGAGATCGATCCGACCTACCAGGTGATCCGCCTGCTTAACAAAATGAAGGTGATCAGGATTTCAAGGCCGCAACGCATACCGGTTGAAGCAGTGAAGAAGGCAGCCTGAATTCCTTATCCGTGCCGTTACGATTTCTTATTCAGAACGGACAGAACCTCGTTCAGCTTTAGCAGTGCCTCAACGGGACTGATGGTATTGATGTCAACCCTGCCAAGCAGTTCCTGAATGGCTTTGAACCGGGGATCCGATTCGAACAAACTCATTTGTGCTGCAGGGGCGGGCATATCCTGTATTCTTTTCCGGTCCTGATTCTTATGCTTGTCTTTCTCCAGAAAGTGAAGGATCTCATTAGCACGCAACACGACGCGGTTCGGCATGCCCGCCAGTTGGGCTACATGAATACCAAAGCTGTGTTCACTGCCTCCGGGCTTCAACTTTCGCATGAAAATAATCTTATCGCCTGCTTCCTTTACCGAAACATTAAAGTTCTTTACCCGGGTCAGATCTTCTTCCAGCTGATTGAGCTCATGGTAGTGGGTTGCGAACAGCGTTTTCGGCCTGAAGTCTTTGTGGTTATGGAGGTATTCAACGATGGCCCAGGCAATGGAAACCCCGTCGTACGTACTTGTACCCCGCCCGATCTCATCCATAAGAATTAGACTCCTGTCGCTAAGATTATTGAGAATGCTTGAAGTCTCGATCATCTCTACCATAAAGGTGGATTCTCCACGTGACAGGTTATCGGATGCGCCTACGCGGGTAAAAATTTTATCCACGATCCCAATGGAAGCAGCTTCTGCCGGTACAAAGCTTCCGATCTGAGCCATCAACACCATAAGCGCTGTCTGCCTGAGCAACGCAGACTTACCCGCCATGTTCGGGCCGGTGATGATCAGGATCTGTTGCTTCTCGCTGTCCAGACATATGTCATTCGGGACGTAGGATTCTCCCACCGGTAATTGCTTTTCGATAACCGGATGGCGTCCCGCACTGATATCGATCACAAGCGACTCGTTGATCGATGGCCTGACATAACGATTTGCCCTGGCCACCTGGGCAAATGACAACAGGCAATCAAGCAGTGCAATCACCCTTGCATTCTGTTGTATCTGAGGAATATAATCAGCCGTATGATGAACAAGCTCATCGAAGATGCGTTGCTCGATTATGACCAGTTTTTCTTCCGCATGCAGGATCTTTTCTTCGTACTCCTTCAGTTCCTCCGTTATATATCGCTCGGCATTCACCAGGGTCTGCTTACGGATCCAATCCGCCGGTACCTTTTCCCGGTGGACATTGCTTACCTCAAGGTAGTAGCCAAACACTTTGTTGTAGGAAATTTTCAGCGAGCCGATTCCAGTACGGCTGACCTCCCGCTTCTGCACCTGGAGCAGGTAGTCTTTCCCTGAAAACGCGATCGCTCTCAGTTCGTCAAGTTCGCCATCAACCCCTTCGTTAATAATTCCGCCCTGGTTGCTGGCGATCGAAACATTATCTTTCAAGTCCTTTTCGATTTTGTCGACCAGGTACTCGCACGGATGAAGCTGGTCTCCGATTTTCTTCAAGGCGGGAGAGGGGTGTTGCTGCAGCCAATGCATGATGGGCGTCACGCACTTCAGCGAGCGTTTAAGCTGCGTCATTTCCCTGGGATTAATGCGGCTTACTGCTACCTTTGAGATCAGGCGCTCCAGGTCTGCTATGGGCTTGAGCTGTTCAGTAATAGTTTCTTCAAGTTCCGCATCGTTGCAGAAAAGATCCACGATCTCCAGTCGCTCCTCAATTGCCGGCTTCTCTTTCAGGGGAAGGATCATCCATTTACGCAATTGCCTCGCCCCCATCGGGGTGATTGTCCGATCCAGAATATCGATCAACGGTACCCCACCCTCGTGCTGGGCCTGGATGATCTCAAGGTTGCGGATAGTAAACTTATCCAGCCACACGTATTTGTCTTCATCGATCCTCGAAATTGCACTGATGTGGGAGGTATCCTTATGTTCCGTATCTTCCAGGTAATGGAGTATAGCGCCTGCGGCGATGATGGCCTCACCCAGGTTGTCAATTCCAAAGCCTTTTAGGGTGGTGGTCTTGAATTGCCGCGTTAATTTCTCATAGGCATAATCATAGGCATAAACCCACTCGTCAAGCGCGAAGGTGCTGTGTTCCTCCGCGAAGAGCGTCTCGAATTTCTCCCTGGAACTCCTGCTGAAAATAATTTCCGCAGGCGTAAAACCCTGTATCAGCTTCAGCACATAGTCTTCATTTCCCTGCGCAGCGTAAAATTCCCCCGTGGAGACATCCAGGAAGGAAACGCCCATGGCGTTCCTGCCGGCAAATACCGACGCGAGAAAATTGTTCTGCCTGCGCTCCAGCACGTGATCATTGAATGACAATCCGGGTGTAACCAGTTCTGTAACGCCGCGCTTGACGATCCCCTTAACAAACCGGGGATCCTCCAACTGGTCGCAAATGGCTACCCTGTGCCCTGCGCGAACCAGCCTGGGCAGATACGTGTCCAGCGCATGATGCGGAAAGCCTGCGAGCTCGATCTCAGAAGCAGATCCGTTTCCGCGCCGGGTAAGCACAATGTCCAGGACTTTGCTTGCCTCAACGGCATCCTGGCCAAATGTTTCGTAAAAATCACCCACGCGAAACAGGAGCAAGGCTCCCGGATACTTTGCCTTGATGGCATTGTATTGCTTCATCAGGGGGGTTTCGGCTGCGGATTTCACTTCAGACATGACAGACAAATATAAGGTGTATGCCCGGATGTGCTAAATTGCCACCAGGGTAAAGCCGCAATATTTGCGTCTCCGCCACACCACCAATATCTTGCACCCAGGGCCACAAATCAAAACATATGAAAATTGCAACAAAAAAAATACTCCCAACCGCGTGGATATTGTTGCTGTTCTGCCTTGGTATATGGCAACCCCTTAATGCTCAGAAAAATACAATCGAAAATGCCTTGTTCTGGAAAATATCCGGCAATGGGGTTGACAAACCTTCCTACCTTTTTGGCACGTATCACCTGCTGAATAGCGGCTACCTGGAAACCATACCCGCTGTTGAAAATGCATTCGAACACGCAGACGGCGTTGTGGTTGAAACCGAGCTGGACTCTTCAAAGATGCTGCAAATGATGTTCCTGATGGTGATGCCGGATAAGAAAATATCAGACCTGCTGAGCGAAGAAGACTACAAACTGGTCACTACGGAGGTGGTAGACGCCACGGGCGCCTCCATGGATATGCTTGCACAACTCAAGCCAACTTCCATTACGCTCATTCTTACCGTGGTTTACGCCCAAAAGGAAAATCAGACGGAATTGAATAAATACGGTGGCCATCCCCTGGACAGTTACTTCGCGACCGCGGGCAAAAAGAACAACAAGTCGGTCGTCACATTCGAATCGATGGAGGAACAGATGCAAATTCTCTTTGACCATGACCCCGTGGAGGAGCAAGCCAAACAATTGGTGGAGTTCATAAAATCGAAAGACGATATGATAAAGGCGCAATCCGATCTCATCAAGATGTATCTCAATCAGGATCTCTCCGGGATGTACCGCCTGTACAGGAAGTATCAAAAGCAATTTGGCGACGCTACGTACCTGCTGGACGACCGGAATGAAAAATGGATCGAAAAATTACCCGGTCGCATTGAAAAGGGGAATCAATTCATCGCTGTAGGTGCCATGCATTTTACGGGCGACAAGGGGCTGATCAAATTGTTGCGGAAAAAAGGCTATACGTTAACTCCGCTGCCTTTGCGATGAGGGAGCAAGATTTTGCGTCGCCTGCCACACCATTATCACCGAAATTGAAATCAGAACACGGCACGATGAAAAAACTCAGCATCGAGGAACTGGGCAGAATTTCTGTCCGTGAATTCAGGGAGAGCGATAAACTTCCTGTATGTATTCTGCTCGACAACGTCAGGAGCCTTCACAATGTCGGCGCATCGTTCAGGACTGCCGATGCTTTTGCCCTGGAGAAGATCATCCTGACAGGTATCACCGGCAGGCCGCCGCACCGGGAGATCCAAAAAACGGCTCTTGGTGCCACCGAGTCAGTCGCGTGGGAATACGTCCGGGATCCGGTCCAGGCCATCATCGAACTTAAGAACGGGGGATACACGATTGTTGTAGTTGAGCAGACCACCGAAAGTATGGAACTCCAGTCTTTTGTGCCCGAAGACGGTAGTAAATATTGCCTGGTATTTGGCAATGAGGTAAATGGCATCAGCGAAGCCGTGATTGCCCGGGCGGATCTTGCCCTTGAAATTCCGCAGGCCGGAACGAAACATTCCCTGAATATTTCTGTTTGTCTTGGTATTGTTAGCTGGGAGTTTTTTAAAATGCATGCCCGTTAGACAGGATTAATTCGCACATTTGCACAAGATTTTATCAACGCTACCAGACGTGTCAGACCGGTATAATCGGCGTGGGGTTTCCGCTGCCAAGGAAGACGTGCATAAAGCCATTGGCAAACTGGACAAGGGCCTTTTTCCAACAGCTTTCTGCAAAATCGTTGAAGATCAACTGGGCCTTGATCCGCTTTACTGCAACATCATGCATGCCGACGGGGCCGGAACAAAGTCGTCGCTGGCTTATCTGTACTGGAAAGAAACCGGTGATCTTTCAGTCTGGAAGGGGATTGCGCAGGACGCCATCGTTATGAACATCGACGATCTCCTCTGTGTCGGTGCAACATCCAATATTCTCATTTCGTCAACCATAGCACGCAACAAAGCGCGGGTACCCGGTGACGTGATCGGGGCGATAATCGAGGGCACGGAAGAGATCCTGGAGATGCTTCGAAAAAACGGACTTCCCGTTTTCAATACGGGCGGCGAAACGGCGGACCTGGGTGACCTGGTCCGGACCATCGTCGTAGACAGCACGGTTACAGCGCGGATGAAACGCGCCAATGTTGTTGATACCCGGAATATCCGCTCCGGCGATGTTATTGTAGGACTTGCCTCCTTTGGCCAGGCGTCTTACGAGGAAGCCTATAACGGTGGCATGGGCAGCAACGGACTGACCTCTGCCAGGCATGACGTCTTTCACAGTGACTACGCATCCAAGTATCCCGAGACTTTTGATGAGCGAATTCCTGCCGGTTTGGTATACTCCGGAAAGTACCGCGTGACCGACACCGTTCCCGGAGTTGACCTGAATATCGGCAAACTGGTTCTGTCGCCCACGCGAACTTACGCGCCCCTAATGGTGGAGGTACTTAATCGTTTCAGAAATCAAATACACGGAATCATCCATTGCAGCGGAGGTGCGCAGACAAAAATACTTCACTTCATCGACCGGCTTCATGTGATCAAAGATGACCTCTTTGAGTTACCTCCCCTGTTCAGGATTATCCGGGAAGAAAGTGGAACGGATTGGAAAGAAATGTATAAAGTTTTTAATATGGGGCATCGTATGGAGCTGTATCTTGAGGAGGAGCTGGCAAAAACGATGATCGAAATAGCTTCTTCCTACAACATTGACGCGAAAATTATCGGCCGTGTCGAAAAATCGGCCGCAAAACAGGTAACCATTAGAAGCCAGTTTGGCGAATTTCAGTATACTTAGATGATCATGTCCGATTTCATTTTGTCTTACATCCCCTGGTCGGTAGACCCGGAAATATTTACTATCCCCAAGATTGACTGGCCCATCCGATGGTACGGCCTCATGTGGGCCATCGGACTCATCATCAGCCAGCAGGTTATGTATCATATTTTCAAGGCCGAAGAAAAGCCGGCCA
>DATBVZ010000624.1:0-2703 GCA_036515095.1 Cyclobacteriaceae bacterium
CGTATGACGGCATCAAACATGGAATTCGTGCTGTCGCCGACATAGTCGCCGAAGGAGATGCGTCGAAGGAACAGGTTGTCGGTGGGACCCTTTTCAAACCGTATCACCGTGGATCCGATCTGGTCACCCGCATAACCCGAATACCCGGGACGGATACCTGCCGCGCCACGCGAGATGCGGGTTACGACAAGGAGGTCGTTTCCCAGCAGGCTGTCAGGAATTTCGAAATAGTATTTGTCGTCTACCTTGTGAACGGTGAACAGTCCTTTACGGGTAATGGCATCCGGCTTGATGACGCGGCGATAGGATCGTGGCCCTGATACCGGCTCGTTGCCCAGGGGCACAGAAGATGGCGTCTCCTGCTCAAATACCACCGTATCAATTACGATGTCAATATCAACGATCGTGTCCTGAATTGCAGGACGCACAGGAAGGTCCTGACCCCGGAGATGCAGCACGCCGGATAGTATTACAATCACGCTGAGGACATTCTTGCACATAGACTGTACGCTTCTTTCGAGTATAACTTACCTCAATCCGTATTATTATGTACGTCAAAAAGCAGAAAAACCGGACAAACCCTGCATCCGGCCAGTCAGGCGAAGCTATTAGGGGATAAAGCGTTGCCCGGACAGGCTTTGGCAACAAGCAGGGGCAATAAATGTCGCTTGTAAAAGTCGGAGCCGGTTATGCTGTCTTTGCACAACGTATGGCCACAAGTGGCGGATCAGACCGGCCTTCCTGAGATCTTCGCTGCATAGGTTTCCAGCTTTCCGATCTCCTGATCGATCATCCATAATCCGACCCCCTCTTCGCCAATGATGTCAAATATCTCTACCGCCCTGCGCGCCAGGGTCTCCTCTTCCCGTTGTTCCATAACATACCACTGCAGGAAGTTGAAGGTTGCAAAGTCCTTTATGCCAAAACAATGGTCTACAATGGTATTTATCGATTTCGTAACTTCCAGTTCGTGACTGAGCACCTCGTTGAACACTTCACGAAGACTCTTGAAGGAATGTTTGATGCCCCCTATTTCCGGTTGGATGGCATGCCCCCCAGCTGCATTAATGTAGTGGAAAAGCTTGAGCATGTGCATCCGCTCCTCCTCGGAGTGCTTGTAGAGGAACCCGCAGGAAGTGTCGTAGCCCTTCGTCTCACACCACGATGCCATGGAGAGGTAAGCGCCGGAAGACCGCCCTTCCATTTCTATTTGCTTGTTGAGCAATGCCTCGGTTTCCTTGGTCAGTGATCGCTTTGGTGTAACAATTTGCTGCTTCATATGATTGGCTTTGCTTTGAACTTGCCGGTCAAGTTACAGTCCCGGATTTTCAGGCGCAAAATTCCATAAAACTTTGGAATGAGTATGAATAGTTGGCTACGAATCCTGGAAATGAGAGCTTGACGCCCGCCACATTTTGGGATACCATTTGAATTGTTTATACTAATTCTAAATAACTAATTTTAAAGGAAGTGCAGGCGGGCTCCGGCACTGGCTTCGGGATTCTGGGCCCGGAGATAAAGGCCGGAATGTCAATGCTGATGGTGTGCCTGCCTGCCATCGCGCTGGCCTTTGGGGGGCTGGCAGGCCGGACTCGTGCGGGCGGCGAATATCCCGTCGGCAACACGTTGTTCCGTCTGTTGAAGGCGTTTCAGCCAGGCCTGAATGATCCGTGTATTGAGATTCAGCTCTTTCATGTATTTCCGTACTTTATTTTTATTCCGCATGTATGCGACGTGATCGACAATGGGCGAGAGTACTTTTGTGTCTATGGCGGAAGTGAAGTATGGAACCGCTGCCGAAACCCGCACCTTAAGAGTACTTACATCGCCGGTTTCCCTCACCCGGATGAGTAATTCGTTGAGCTGGCGTTCGAATTTCCTTGCCACTTCCTGCTGCCTGGTAACTTCCTCTGCGATTTCACTGAAAAGAAGTGTTGCCTTGTGCTTCTCCGGGATATTTCTGCGGAGCAGGGAGGCAGCGAATTCGTCAATTCGCTTTTGAACGCTTTCCAGATTGAAAGCCTGCAGCAACTGCTTTTGAAGATACAACGCCTGTTCCGTACCCAGGAGTTGCCCGAGATCGCCGGCACCTACTTCTGCGCTGGCGAAGGCCAATACCCGTTCGTCTGTCCGGATGCTACCGGAATGTATTTTTGAGCGCAGTACAATTCCATCCAGTGAGGTGCAGCGGCTCAACGCGACATATACCTGGCCGGGAGCAAATGAGCTGGCGGCATCAACGGTCATCCGGTCAAACGTAAGTCCCTGGCTCTTATGAATTGTCACGGCCCAGGCCAGCCGTATTGGATACTGCGTGAAGCTGCCTGTTTCTTCCTCTTCAACACGACCTGTACCTCTGGAGTACGTATAGCGAATACTCTTCCAGGTCTCCCGCTCAAGGGTCAGTTCGGAATCCTCATCGTCAAAAGCAATAATGACCGCGTCCGGATGGATGTGTTTTACCCTGCCCAGTTTTCCATTATAGTACCTTTTTTCGGCGTCGTTGCGAAGAAACATTACCTGTGCCCCCTCTTTGAGGATGAGTGTTTTGTCGGCCGGAAACTCCCTCTCGGAAAAGTCGCCTTCAACGATGGCATCAAACGGGTGTGCGTTGCCGGGGAGTTTGTCCAGTTCGTCGCTATTGATCCTTGCCGCTTTGTAGTTGTGCGTAGTAAGGAGAATGTTCCCCGATTCGACAGCATC
>DATBVZ010000625.1:0-7198 GCA_036515095.1 Cyclobacteriaceae bacterium
GCTGCGCGAGCGGTATCCGAGCGATACGCGAACTGAGCTGTTGTGGTAGAGAATATTCCCTTCGAAATCGACAATGAAAATAATATCCGATCCGTCTTCGACAACGGCTTCGTAAAACTTTCCCTTACGAATGTAACCGTCAAGTCCTTTCATCAGATTCCGGCTGCCTCCATTTCTTTCAGATACCGGTAAAGGGAGGACTTACCGATATCGAGTTTACGGGCGACTTCCAGCACGTTGTCGTCGTATTTGTTCAGGTAGTGCCTTATGATACGGTACATGTACTCCTGCATGGACATTTCCTGATAGAGGAACGATTCAACGCGGGCTGTGCTGTTAAAAGTGATATCCTGAGGCCTTATTTCGCCGTTTTCTGCCATCACTGCGGCCAGCTCAACAATCGATTTAAGCTCGCGGATGTTTCCCGGGAAAGGGTACGTGAGTAACTTCTCCTGCGCCTCCTGGACGATCTTGAATTTATTGAGTTGGTTATCCTTGGCGAATTGGTCGAGAAAATATTTGGCAACGAGAATGACATCATTTCCCCGCTCACGGAGCGGAGGGAGGTGAACGGGAAGTCCGAGCAGCCGGTAATAGAGATCTTCACGAAACTTTCCGGCTTTAACTTCCTCGGCGAGGTCTTTGTGGGTGGCAACCAGTAAACGGACATCCAGTTTTACCGTCTGGTTCCCGCCGATCCGGGTGATCTCTCTTTCCTGGAGGACACGGAGCAACTTGGCCTGCAGGCTGAGGTCCATCTCGCCGATCTCGTCAAGGAAGATAGTGCCTCCTTCGGCTTCCTCGAACTTGCCGATCCGGCGTGTCATTGCTCCCGTAAAGGCGCCTTTCTCATACCCGAAGAGTTCACTCTCGATAAGGGTATCAGGAATAGCCGTGATATTTACAGCTACGAAGGGTTTGTTTTTCCTTTTGGAATTATAATGTATAGCCTTGGCGATCAGCTCCTTACCTGTACCTGTTTCACCTGAGATCGAAACGGTGATATTGGTCTTCACCGCCTTTTCCATCAAGTCAAACACGCGCCTGAGGGCAACGCTGTTACCAACAATACTCTTCTCGAACTCATACTTCTCGTGGATCTCTTTCTTCAGGTGATCTATTTCCTTGATCAGGGAAAGCTTGTTGCGCGCGTTGTTGATAGAGTTCAGCAGCCGGTCCTTGGTTTCGTGGTCCTTGCTGATGTAATCGTAAGCGCCGGACTTCAGCAGTTCGACGGCTGTTCCGATCTTCTCCTGGGCGGATACGATAATGACGTTGATGTTGGGATCGTGGCTGCGGATTTGTCCGAGGACCTCCTCACCGGACATATCGGGCAACGAATAATCGAGTGTTACGACGGAAGGATTCTTATGAAGGTTGCTGAGGCATTCTTTGCCGGTAGTAAAGAATTCCGTTTCATAGTCCGGATTAAGCCCCAACACATACTTGATGAACTTGGTATAGGCAGGGTCGTCTTCAACAACAAAAATCTTTACGGGATCCTTATCGTACATCTAGAGTGGGGTTGATTTGCGCTAAAATTAAGGTAAAATATCAAATACCGTCCACAAATGGCAATCCTGATTTGCGTAATTGAAGGCACAGGTAAGGTTCTTACCCTAATTTGAGTTTTATGGGGTGCCGACAATCCATACTTTTGATACGAATGAGTTATTGGACCCTAATTTTGTCGTAATGCTTCCGGAATTTGAAGACCTTGATGCCAGGCAGGTGGATCTCATGCTTAAGGCACCCATCCTGGTTTGTATGCTGATTGCAGGTGCGGATGGTAAGATTGACGCAAAAGAAATAAAGAAAGCCATTGCTGTTGCACGGAGAAAGGCAAAAAACGACAATACCCTGTGGCATTATTTCAGTATTGCCTCCGAAGACTTTGAAGATAAGCTGCGTATCCTGTTGCAGAATTATCCCCAGGCAGCCGGCGACCGAAATGAAATGCTGGTTGCCGAACTGGGCGCCCTCAACCAGGTCCTTCCCAGAATTCAGCCTTCGTTTCAACGGCAATTCTACTCCTTATTAAAGGAGCTTGCGCTGGAGGTTGCTTCATCGTCCGGGGGAGTATTGGGATACCATGCCATAGATAAAGAGGAGGCCAAATACGTGGAGCTCGATATGATCCGTCCGCCGCAATGATTTTGATCCGCATGAATGTATTGCGCCTTGGTTAAATTGTGTTAATTGCGCCATTCGGCAATACACTAATGTTCAGATCAAGTTTGTTTGGCAGCTCCATCGTTCCATTACGGATTGTTTTTCTGATGTGGCTGTTCTTTGCGCTGGAATTTCTCTACGGATGGAAGCTTAGCGTATTTGGTATTATCCCGCGGACTGTGCCGGGCCTGGTCGGTATTTTTATTTCCCCCCTCATTCACGGAAACATTTACCACCTGATATCGAATACGATTCCGCTGCTGTTCCTGGGCTCGGTAATGTACTTTTTCTATGAGACACGCGCCCCTGCCGTGTTCTTCCGCGCTTATTTCTGGACTAACCTGCTGGTGTGGCTTTTCGCACGACCCGACAGCATCCACATCGGTGCCAGCGGCCTTGTTTATGCCCTTGCATTTTTCCTGATATTCTTTGGTATCTTTTACCGCGACTTCCGATCGCTGATAATTACTATTATTGTTTTTATTTTGTACGGCGGAGTGTTTTACGGAATCCTGCCCAGCGATCCGCACGTGTCCTGGGAATCACACCTGGCGGGGGCCTTGGTTGGCATTTCCTCAGCGATTACCTTGTCGAGGAAGGTGAGGGGGGATAGGGGTGAATAAGGTGAAGTGTATAGGGTACGGGATAGGGTTCATTTAGCTTTGCCTACTGCCTTTTGCCAATTGCTTACGGATGCTATGGACACGAACGCAAAAAGAATTCTAGCCGATCTGAAAGCCCGAAAATACGGGCCGGTATACTTCCTGCAGGGCGAGGAAACGTATTTTATTGATCTTATTTCAGACTACATAGAAACGAATGTTCTGAATGATTCGGAGAAGGGTTTTAACCAGGTGGTTCTTTATGGTAAGGATGTTGCCGTGGCGACGGTACTCACACACGCCAGGCGTTTTCCGATGATGGCAGAGCGCCAGGTTGTAGTGGTACGGGAAGCGCAGGATATTCCGGATATTAATAAAGAGTCGGGCATCAAACTTTTGTTGGATTACCTCGAGCACCCGGTGCCTTCCACGTTGCTGGTGTTCTGCCACAAACACAAAACACTGGACAAAAGAAAGACGTTGGGGAAACGGATCGACAAGCTTGCCATCGCCCTTACCACAAAGCAACTCTACGATAATCAACTGCCTGACTTCATACGCGAATACCTCAGGGAAAGAAATACACCCGTTGAAGACAGGGCCGTGCAGGCGCTGGCCGAATATGTTGGCGCTAACCTGAGCCGGCTCACCAACGAAATGGATAAGCTGCTGCTAAACCGCAGGAGCGGCGAAGAAATTACCCTCGATCAGATCATCGCCCAGGTCGGGATCAGCAAAGAATACAACATCTTCGAATTGCAGAAAGCGATCATTCATGGTGACGTGCTGCTGGCGGCAAAGATTGTTAACTATTTTGAGAGCAACACCAGGAAGAATCCCATCATCCCGGTTGTCGCTTTCCTGTTCTCCTTTTTCAGCAAGCTGCTCATTGCAACTTCACTTCCTGATAAGAATGAAAAGGCCATAGCTACTGCATTGAAAGTGAGTCCCTATGCCCTCCGGGATTACAGCCTGGCTTTACGCAAATTCAGCGCGCAAAAAGTTTTGGCTAATGTTGCACTGCTTAAGGAAGCCGACTTGCAGCTCAAGGGAATCAACAGCGGATCCACTTCGGATGGTCAGTTATTTCGTGAGCTCGTATACAGAATAATGCATTGATCCGTACGTTAATTTGGAAAGTACCGGTATCTTTTTGTTACCTTTGAGTCCATGCATTCAAAAGGCCTGGCTATTTTTTTGGTCTCACATTTGCAATAAATGCAATACTCCTGAGTTGTAATGTAAAATCAAGAGACTTGTGAATATTCGCTATGCATTTTTTTGGCTTCTGCCTGTTGTGGCGGTTCATGCTGTTTTTGCGCAGGATCAGCTATCGCAGCAAAAAGCCGAACGGCTATTCGCTAAAGGGCGGGAACTGGTAGAACACGATAATTACGGCGCTGCCCGCCAGGTCTTTTCCGAATACCTGGATGTGGCATCGTCTACGGACAGCCGGCGGGGTGAGGCGCACTATTATTTGGCGTTCAGCGCGCTCAGCCTGGGCCACGAAGATGGCGAAAAACTGATCAGCAACTTCATTGGTAATTATCCTTCCAGTCCGCGCGCTTCCACCGCCTATTACGATATGGCTATTTTTTTCTACAACCAAAAAAGCTATTCCAAGGCCGCTCAGTATTTCAGGAAGGTGGAATTTCCTGCGCTGACGTTTGATCAGCAAAACAAAGGACACTTCTCGTGGGGATACAGCCTGTTCAGTCAGAAGAAACTCGACGACGCGCTGGAACAGTTTGACTTTGTCAAGAAGCAGGACAACGCTTACGCACCGGCGGCCAGCTATTATGCCGGCTATGTTGAATATGCCGGTGGGGATTACACCAACGCGCTGGAAGACCTTCGCCGTGCGGAAGCTAATGCCTCGTACGCACCGATCGTGCCTTATCTTATTGCGAATGTATTTTACCGGCAACAGAAATACGATGAGTTGATCGCCTATGCCGAATCCGTAAAAGACCGAAGCAGCCTGGCAAACAGCCGCGACATTTCAATGCTGGTCGCGGAAGCGTATTACTTCAAGGGCGATTATGATAAAGCCATCGCTGCCTATGAAAAATACTTCGAAGGCGGAGACGCAGGTAAGGCGGAGAGTCCGTTGCTGTTTCGGGCAGGTTATGCCTACTACACGATTGGTCAGGAAGAAAAAGCCCTTGGCTATCTGAGGCAGGCAGCAGGTTCCTCTGATTCCGTCAGCTATTACGCATCCTATTACCTGGGCATCATTTATCTGAAACAGGGTGACAAGCCGCTTGCCCTCAATGCTTTTAACTACGCCCGGAATTATGAGGCCGACAGGCAATTGTCGGAAGAGAGTTCCTTTCAGTTCGGTAAAGTTGCCTACGATGCGGGCAAAGCCGACGTTGCTATCCGGGAACTTGAATCGTTCCTGAAATCGTTTCCCTCCAGCGGTCACACCAACGAAGTTAGGGAAATACTGGCGCAAGCGTATGTAAACGGGAACAACTACAACAAGGCCATCGAATACATCGAGTCCCTGCCCGCCCGGAATGCGGCCATGCAACAGGCTTATCAAAAGGCTGCCTACCTGAAGGGATCCGACCTCTTTAACAAAGAAGACTATTCGCAAGCAGTAGTCTTTTTCGAAAAATCGCTCGATAGTCCCGTCGATCAAAACTATACTGCGCTGGCCAGCTTTTGGTGCGGTGAGGCATATTCGCTGGGGGGAAAATTCCAGGAAGCTTCGCGGCATTACCTCAGGGTAGTCGACACCGGCGGCGCCATCGGAAAGGAATTGCTCACCAGGTCGCGGTATGGCCTTGGCTACGCTTACTATAACATGAAGCAATACGACCGGGCGTTGTTCAACTTCAGGGAATTTGTGAACCAGACCGACCGCCGGACACCAAACCACACGGATGCGCTCATACGGCTGGCCGATTGCTACTACGTGACGAAGTCCTATTCCGAAGCACTCGACTTCTATACCCGTGCCAGAAACATTGGTTCACCGGATAACGACTATATCCTTCTGCAATCCGGCCTTATCATCGGTATCCAAAGGAACTATCAGGACGCACGCAGCCAGTTGACCACACTTATTTCCAGCTATCCAAAGTCGCAGTATCGCGACGACGCCTTGTTTCAGCGCGCTCAGTTTGAAATTGAGCAGGGTAACTACGAACAGGCCATTGACGGACTTACGCAACTGATCCGGGAAGCGCCGGGCTCTTCCTTCGCGCCGTACGCCTATATGCGGCGAGCTGCATCGGCATTCAACCTGAAGGATTACGAACGGACTATTGAAGACTACACCCGTGTAGTGCGCGATTACCCGACCCACGCGGCGGCCGAAGAAGCGTTGGTGCCCCTCCAGGAAGTACTTACCATAGCCGGGAGGTCCGGCGAGTTTGATAACTACCTTGCCGCATTTAAACGGGCAAATCCGGACAGTAAGGGATTGGAGAGCGTTGAATTTGAAACTGCAAAGAGCCTTTATTTTAATCAACAATACAAGAATGCGATCACGAGCCTCAATACGTTCATTCAGTCCTATCCCCAGAGCGCAAGACGTTCCGAGGCCAGGTATTATACCGCAGAGTCGTACTACAGGTTAAAGGACTACGACAACGCAATTGCGATCTATGAGGAGATCAGTTCAGACAGGAGTCTGAATTTCGGTGCGCGGATAACAGCCCGAATGGCGGAAATAGATTTCGGCCAGGGCCGCTACGAGAAAGCGGTATCGAGTTACCGGAAGCTTGAAGCATTGGCTTCGGACAAAAAAGACCTGTTCAATGCGTGGTCCGGTCTTATGGAATCCTGGTTCCATCTTGCGCAGTACGATTCCGTAAGCGCCTACGCAAACCTGATCCTGGAAAAAGGGAACGTCAATGCAAGCGCCCAGAATAAAGCATCGCTGTACCTTGGCAAGGCGGCCATGGAAAAGGGCGATCATGAACTGGCAAAGGACGAATTCCTCAATACGCTCAACTCGGCACGCGACGAGTACGGCGCGGAAGCAAAATACCTGCTGGCCAGAATTTTCTATATAAATAAGGAGTATAACCAGTGCTACGAGACGCTGA
The DNA here is from genome assembly GCA_036515095.1 of Cyclobacteriaceae bacterium. Classification (GTDB taxonomy): domain Bacteria; phylum Bacteroidota; class Bacteroidia; order Cytophagales; family Cyclobacteriaceae; genus ZC4RG29. The sequence continues at coordinate 6,836 of DATBVZ010000625.1, forward strand.
TCAGCCTCAACAACGACTTTGCATCCTATCAGGATTGGGTAGGAAAATCCTTCCTGCTGCTGGCGGACAACTTTGTTGCAATGGATGACACTTTCCAGGCGAAAGCAACACTGCAATCACTGATCGAGCATTTTCCTGACCCCGCTGTAAAGGAGGAAGCCCGTGCGAAACTTTCGCAGATTGAAGAGAAAAAGAAATTGGAAGAAGAACAGGAACCGGACAATCCGTTAATCGATTCGCTGGAAAACCGCTAACTTATTTGGAATGAGGTCAAAACGTGTGACGATACGAATTGGATTTCTGCTGATCATAAACGCGTTGGTCGTTACTACTGCTTTCAGCCAGGACCAGCCCAACGACCGG
>DATBVZ010000626.1:0-4429 GCA_036515095.1 Cyclobacteriaceae bacterium
GACATACTTTCACTATTCTTGGTGTGGTGAAAGACCTGCTCGTGGGATCTCCTTATGAATCCACCCGGCAGGCGATCTATATGCCGATGACCTGGGTTGGCAGTATCATTTCGATAAAGTTGAATCCTGACATGAATACGCACGAAGCTTTGAAAAAGGTGCAATCTGTTTTCAATGCTTACGATCCGGCTATGCCTTTCGACTACAAATTTGCGGATGATGAGTATGCAAGAAAATTCAATAATGAGGTCCGTGTGGGTAAACTCTCTTCTGTATTTGCCGGCCTGGCCATACTCATCAGTTGTTTGGGATTGTTTGGATTGGCTTCCTTCGTAGCGGAGCAGCGGACAAAGGAGATCGGTATCCGAAAAGTGGTGGGTGCTTCCGTATTCAGTCTGTGGAAAATGTTGTCGAAAGATTTTGTGGTACTGGTGATCATTGCTTGTGTCGTCGCAATTCCGTCAGCTTATTATTTGATGCACCAATGGTTAACCTCCTATGAATACCGCACTGAAATTTCGTGGTGGGTTTTAGGAATAACAGGAACCGGAGCTTTAGCAATCACCCTTGTAACTGTGAGCTATCAGGCCATCAAAGCCGCGATGATGAATCCGGTGAAGAGCTTGAGATCGGAATAAAGGTGATTAGGGAATGCTCAGTAGTAAGGTATTCGCAATGACCATTGACTACTGACCTTTGACAAAAGGTGATGAAATAGGATGAAAAATAATAAACCTTCTCCGCCAAAATTCTTCCTCCGCTTCTTCCGGTGGTACTGCCACCCGAAGCTGGTGAGCCACATCGAAGGCGATCTGATGGAGGTATACAATGAACGATTGAAAAGCCTGGGAAAACGAAAAGCTGACAGGAAATTTAGTATCGATGTGTTATTGCTCTTCCGGCCGGGCATCATCAAACCTGTGGAAGGATATAAAAATGTAAACAACTATGCTATGTTCAAAAGCTATTTCAAGATCGGATGGAGAACCCTCGTGAAAAACAAAGGTTACTCACTCATTAATATTGGCGGGCTGGCAACCGGCATGTCCGTGGCGATTTTCATTGGCATGTGGGTTTACGATGAGCTATCGTTTAATAGAAACTTTAAAAATTACGATCGACTGGCTCAGGTGATGCAAAATCAAACCTTTAATGGCGTAATAGAAACCTGGTCAAGCCAGGCCATGCAGCTTGCGCCGGAACTTCGCAACACCTATGGAGGAAACTTTAAGCATGTGATTATGAGTTCGTGGACCTGGAATCACAAATTAACTTATGAAACGCGGAGTGTTTCAAAGGCCGGCAATTATATGGAACCTGATGTTACCGAAATGCTGACTTTAACTATGATAAAGGGATCCCGCACGGGTTTAAAAGATCCGCATTCGATATTACTTTCTGAATCCACAGCAACGTCCATTTTTGGCGACACAGACCCGATGAATAAGGTCATTCGGATGGATGACAAACTGGATGTAAAAGTTACCGGTATTTATGAAGACTTGCCTTATAACTCCTCTTATGCCAACCTGACTTTCATTGCTCCATGGCAATTGTATGTGATTTCTGAAAACCTCGAAAAAAGAGTTCATTGGGGCAATAGCTGGTTTCAATCTATCGTCCAAATTGCCGACCACACAGATATGGCGAAGGTCTCTGCAAATATCAGGTATGCCAAAATGAACAAACAGGATGATGATGACCGAATCAAACCTGAGATCTTTCTTCACCCCATGAGCCGCTGGCATCTATACTCCGACTTTAAAAATGGTGTTCCTTCAGGAGGAAGAATTCAATATGTCTGGCTATTTGGAGTTGTCGGTGTTTTTGTGTTGCTTCTGGCATGCATCAATTTTATGAACTTGAGTACAGCACGCTCCGAAAAACGGGCAAAAGAAGTAGGCATCCGCAAAACGATCGGATCTGTACGCACCCAATTGATCAATCAGTTCTTTAGCGAATCATTGTTTGTGGTAACTTTTGCTTTTATCCTGTCCCTGGTTTTGGTCCAGCTTGCCCTTCCCTGGTTTAACGAGGTAGCAGATAAGCGGATCATTATTCCATGGACAAACCCTTGGTTTTGGTTCCTTGGTATTGGTTTCACTTTTTTCACCGGTGTGATTGCCGGTAGTTATCCTGCTCTTTACCTCTCCTCCTTCCATCCCGTCAGGGTTTTGAAGGGAACATTTCATGCAGGCCGTTTTGCTTCTCTTCCCCGAAAAGTTTTGGTGGTGATACAATTTACAGTTTCTGTCACACTCATCATCGGTACCAGTATTGTTTTCCGGCAGATCCAGTTTGCCCAGAACCGGCCAATAGGTTATGACAACAATGGTCTGATATCTACTTACATCAAAACAGATGAAATACGGAAACATTACGATGCTTTCCGTGAGGAATTACACCAAACCGGTGTGGTGGAAGAAGTCGCCTTGACGGATGATCCAATAACAAATACTATGGTTACCAATAGTGGCTTTACCTGGGAAGGCAAAGACCCCGACATGTCGGAAGAATTTTCAACCTTGCGTGTAACCCACGAGTTCGGCAAAACAGTAGACTGGGAGATCGTGGAGGGAAGGGATTTTTCGAAAGAATTCGCTTCCGATTCAATGGCGTTTATCATTAATGAGTCCGCAGCGAAATACATGAACCTGGATGATCCCGTGGGCAAAACAATTACCTGGGGAAATAATGGAGGCTATAAGATTATCGGGGTAATCAAAGATCTGGTAACACAATCACCTTACTCTCCTGTAAAACAAATGTTATTCTTTCTTCATTACGAGCGTGTATATATTGCAAATATTAAGATCCATCCCGGTGTAAGTGCAGGTGATGCGTTAAGTAAGATTGAGACGGTTTTTAAAAAATACGATCCCGCAAATCCTTTTGAATTCACCTTTGCTGACCAGGAATACGCCAAAAAATTCGGCAACGAAAAACGCATTGGCAAACTGGCTTCCATTTTCGCCACCCTCGCCATTTTCATCAGTTGCCTGGGCTTGTTTGGGTTGGCATCTTTCGTGGCTGAACAACGCACCAAGGAAATCGGTATCCGTAAAGTAATGGGTGCTTCCGTTGTGAATCTATGGAAGATGTTATCGGGAGATTTTGTGATATTGGTCATTATCTCCTGTGTCATCGCCCTACCCATATCGGTCTATTTTATGAGCAACTGGTTAAAGCAGTATCAATACAGGACAACACTTTCCTGGCATGTCTTTGCTATGGCCGTACTCGGCGCATTGATCATTACACTCTTAACGGTAAGTTATCAGGCTATAAGAGCAGCGCTCGCAAACCCGGTGAAAAGTTTAAGATCGGATTGAAATTAGTTGCCCCGAAGCCAGCAACCAGTTAGTCGGTTTGGTACGCATGGCTTTTATTTTTAAATAAAGCACCTTTCAATCCATACCCCGCAGAACTGGTGAGGCAACCGGCAACAGGTAACTAAAGAAATGACGACTTGAAAAAAGATAAAACTATACCACCCCAATTCTTCCTCCGCTTCTTCCGGTGGTATTGCAACCCGAAGCTGGTGAACCATATCGAAGGCGACCTGATGGAATTGTACCGCGAGCGGGTAAGAGCGCTTGGGAAGCGAAAGGCAGATGCAAAATTTATCCTCGATGTGATGTTACTGTGCAGACCGGGGATTGGCTCGTCCTCCGCTTCTTTCGCAGGTGCCTCCTGCCGTAACGCAATCAATTTGAACCGTACTGAGATCATCAGCGCTGTTTATATGCCGGCGCTCCAGGGGTGTTGCCGGACCCCCGGGTTGAACCATGAGAATTCAGTAGTCCGGAAACTTGCGGCAGTTGGCGTTCATTTCCGGGAATTTGTTCACCATTAAATAATTTGCGTAACCACCTGAAACTTTTTCGGTATTTTGACTATCATAAGCATAAGTCTATCAATTCCGGATCCTCATGTTAAAGAGCCTGATCACCCTTGCCCTGCGAAACCTTCGAAAGGATAAGATCTACAGCGCGATCAATATCCTGGGACTATCCATTGGCATTACCTGCTCTGTTTTTTTGCTGATGTACATCCTGGATGAACTGAGCTATGACCGCTACCATGAGGATGCCGCCAATATCTATCGCATCGTTTCCAATATCAGGGAACCCGATAACGCATTTACCTGGGCAGTGGCCCAGATACCCCTGGCCGATGAACTGCGGGACAACTACCCCGAGGTAAAAAGTGCCGTCCGCTTTTTCGGCCTGGGCAGAACGCTGTATAAGAATGGTGAAAAGGAATTTTACGAGGAGCGGTTCTACCTCGCCGATTCCACCGTGTTCGGCATGTTCGATTACAAATTCCTTGATGGCGACGTAAACACCGCCCTTGACAATCCTAACTCGATCGTGCTTACCGAAAAGATCGCCGCCAAATACTTCGGCAAGACCGATGCCGTAGGCTC